>CAJKEF010000006.1 GCA_905198825.1 uncultured Collinsella sp.
GTCGGTCTCGTCCTGCCGAATGGGTGCCGCGACCGCCTCGACAATCGCGTCGGCTACGGGCTCGGCTTCCGGTTGCCATGAATCCGCCGTATCGACCTCTGCGAGCACATCGTCCTCGCGCTCTTCATCAATCAAAAGCGCTTCACGCGTTTGCGCGGCGGCGCTCCGAATGTGCCCCAGCTGACTCAAATCGATATCGATCTTGACAGGCTGGTGCGCGGCGTCCCACGAAAGCCATGCCACGATCTCGTCGTCGATGATCTTGGCCAGATATTTGGGGACCTTCTCCTCCTTCAGGGGATGGGTGGGGTCTAGGGCCAGGCGCAGGCGTTGGTCGCAGGCGCGCATCATCTCGCCAAGCTTGCTGCTCTTTTGCCTGCTGCCGTGAATCCGCATGCATTCCCAAAAACCGTTTTGGCAACGGTAGATATGGATGGGATCCAAGCGGTATTCGCAGTCTTCGTGGCGATTGGGCGCAAAGAACACGGCCGAGGCAAACATGGTATAGGGCATGGCCGTCTCCTCCCCAAACAAGCTCGCCACGATACCGGTCTTTCGGTGCGTGTCATAGTAGCGCGCCATACGGACATACACGGCGCATGCCACGTGGCGCAGGTCGCGATGGTGGGAACGGTCGAGCCGTGAGTTATTCAGGTTGTACGTGGAGAGGGCGTTTATAGCGGTCATGAGTCGCTCCTCGCCTGCCTCGTCGGGCGGAAGGGGAAGCGTGGGCTCGGAGGTCTTGCGACGCGCAGGCGCCAGGTCTGACGGCGTTGGCGCGGGCGCAAGGTCTCGCGCCGCACGCCGCAGCTCGATAAGGGCGTTATCGAACATGACGGTTTTAGAGTCGCGAAGCAGCTTGGGGTCGAGTCCGTGGAACACGGCGTAGTCCTGCAGCCACACGCGTGCGAACCGGTCGATGCCGGGTTCAAAGGCGCGATAGGCATCCCAAAAGGCCTTGATTTTGTTAAAACCATCGAGTGGGTCATCTACGCCAATGCCGCAGATCAGCTCATAGAGATACAGAAAGGCAAAGGACGTAGACGTTTCCTCGACGGTTCCGCGGCGCACTTGGGTGCGCCAGGTAAAATAGCCGCGCAGCTGCCGATCGCTCATGGCGTTATAGGTGGGAAAGTACGACTTGAATGTGCCGTTGTAGGGACAGTCGTCCTCAAAGTCGGCCATCAGCAGGCCTTGGCGGTAGAAAAGCTCGGCTTCCGAAAGCCAACGTCCCGCGCCACCCTTGGGGTCTTCTTGCCAACGCGATATCTCACGCATTTTGCGGTACTGGTCGGGAAGGAAGTTCTGCATCTGACGACCGGTTTTGAGAATCGGCTCGTCAGCATAGACTTCGTTTGAGAAGCGAGCAGACTGATGGGTCCGGGCCTCGGCCATAATGCGCTCGATGAGCATCTTGATGTCCTGGTCGGCCACCGTTTCTCCTCTCCTAACGCAGCTTCGGTGACCTCATATCATAGCACAGCATCAAACAGGTGTTCGAGATACCGCTACGTAGATAGATTTAGAACAGGAGGACGTAGATGACGGCTATGACAACGGAGGGGAGCATATTGGCCGTGCGGAAGGTCTGAGGACGGATGAGGTTGACGCCGACGCAGAAGATGAGCATAGAGCCCACGAGCGATAGACTGTCGAGGGCGGCGGCGGTCATGATGGGGGAGAGCGCGCCGGCAAACAGCGTAATCGTTCCCTGGAATACGGCAACGGGCAGGGCGGAGAAGATGCAGCCGCGGCCGAGCGAAGCCGTCATGGTGCAGACGATGATGCAGTCCAACGCGCCCTTGAGGGCAAGCGTGGACCAGTCGCCGAGCAAGCCGTCTTGGATTGATCCCACGATAGCCATGGCACCGATGCAGACGGTCAACGATGTCGAGACAAAGGCATTGGTGAACTCGTTGTCTCCCTCGCTGCCGGTTTTGCGCTTGAGCCATTCGCCCAGGTTTTCGATGCCGGCTTCCAGGTTAACGGCCTCGCCGATGAGCGAGCCGAGGGCAAACGAGACGATGAGCATGGTGGTGCCGGTGGTCTCCAGCGCTTTCCCGTCAATGACGAGCATCTTTTGCATGGTGCCGCCCAGTCCGATAAACAAAACGCACAGCCCCGACGCCTTCATGAGCGTGTCTTGGATGCGGGGTGTGATAAAGCGTCCGCCTATAAGGCCCAGCAGTCCGCCCGCAATCAAAAGTGCGACGTTGATGACCGTTCCCAAACCCGGCATGAACCCTCCCATATTGATGCCAACCTGGCAATCGTAGCAGAACGGGCTGCAGGGTGCGTCATGCCTCATCCTATACGTTATATAAGTGGTATTAATGACGGCATTTGGTGCCCAAGCCTCAGCCTCCCATCACGACATAGGGGCTGTAATCGAAGCACAGCGTCATGAGTCGCTGCGGGGACTCAATGGCCGCGGCGATGATATCGGCATCTCGAGCTCGGTCAAATCCCACGAGCTCAATTTGATACGAGACGTCTTCCATTTTATGGAGTATCCGGTTATTCAGGAGGTTCTCACCGTCGAATTCCTCGGTTTTGCCTCCGTCCGAGGTTACGGCATACAGGTGCAGTTTTGCGGTGGTCGCAGGGTCGGCGACTGTGAGGTTGTCGATTTGGTTGGCCGTGCCCTTTGCCCCAAGCAAGGTGAGCAAGGTGGGGGCTACGACCTCGCCCGATGGCAGAAAAACAACTTCGACGGTTTTAGGGAATGCGATAATGGCTGCTTTGCGGACGGGCTTATCGGCAGCGGTGGCCTCAATGCTCGCGGCGTCGACGGTTTCCGTGCGGTCGAGCGCGACCATCATGCAACAATTGCCCTCGTCGATGTCTGCCGGCATGGGACACCCCAAGTTTTCGCCAGCTTGCGTGCCGCCCACTGCGGTGGCTGTTTCGCTTGGCTCGCTGAAAGTGGCTGAAGGACCGCTCGATGGCGGTGTTATGCCGCCTGGTGCGACATTGTCCCCAGGTGCTATTTCACCGCTGCTCTCGCTGGAGTCGCTTGCGATGTCACCTGTCGAGGGGGCGAGTCCGACCGCTCCTACTCCGCTCCATTCCATCTCGAGGAGTGCCGGATCGACAAGGACGTGATGCACATCTTGCGTTTCGGCACTGATATCGACAGGACCGGGATCTGCCCCTCGCGTCAGGCTGAGCGATCCGGTCCGCTGTTTGCCCCGAATCTCCTGGCTTTCTGTGCCGCTCGCGTAGAACATCAGAGCGATCTCGCCATTTGCCGTGGCGTCGGTGCCCGCCTTGGTCATTTTCAGCGATGCGGTGAATGAGATAGCGGGCTGCGTGCCATCGGCGCTCGAGGGGACGCAGCCCAGGCATACACCCCCTCCGTTTTCGAAAAACGTGCTGTCGAAGGCGACTGTTGCCCCGTCCGCCGAGTCATCGGACAGGGTGATGTCGAGGCGCAGCTCCACGTCGCAGGAATCGCCATCGGCATCAGTTGCAGCTGCGCGCCATGTGCAGATAATGCATCCCGTTAGGGGGCCGTCCGCTGTGCTCGAGCGCTCGGTATCCACGACTATCGAGCTGTTCGTGCAGCGACGGAGGCACCCCGAGGCCGAAATGCTTGCCTGCGCAAGCGAGAAGCGTTGGCGCGCGATGGTGCTCATCTGGTTTGTGGCGAGACAGTTGACGGCAGGTAAGGGGACGTCCACGGCGGGTGTCGCTAGAGCGGCGACGGGCATGCCGGTGGCAAGCGCACTGCAGAGCGCGGCAACGGGCAAAAGGTTCTTTGATGCCATGGGTTCTCCTTACCTATGCTGGACGGTCTCGATTCGTGTGGCTACCGGCTGCGTTTGATGTGCAGGCCAAGGCCGATGGCGCTTGCGCCTGCCGCGGCGATTCCTGCTGCCAGGAGCTGTCGCGTGTCGCTCGTTTGCGCGAGGGGTTCATGCTGGCCACTGCGTTCGAGTTCCGATAGATCGACAGTTACCTGCGTGGCAGCCTGCGCCTGCTCTTGTTGGGCAAAGGCGGCGATCGGGGCAAACGTTGCAACGCCGATGATGACGGCAAGGACAATTGCCTTAGGCCGTGTGCGCACCGGGCTCGACCGTCCACGTAATGGTTGCGACCTGGTCGCCCGTGCCGGTCACATGGAAGATGTCTCGCGTGACGCGGGCGACATTGCCGCTCGTCTTAAGCTTAATCTTGTCCGTACCATCGGCGATGCCCTGGTAGCCCATGTCGAAGGATGCATTTTTGGAAAGGTCGAGGCCCGCTTCCTGCGTCGCGGCGTGGGCGTCTTGGAGTGCCTTGTCTGGGCCGACCTTAAAATCGATGGAGTTCTGGGCGGTCCCCGTCTTGGCGTCGGCGACGATGCTCCAGGACTTCTGGGCGGCAATCTTCATGTTGGTAACGTGGATGCCATAGGCCGAAAGATTGTCGATGGTGGTTGTATTCTCGGAAGGGCCCTGGAGCGTGCCGTCTGCCTTAGCGACGAACGGAATGACGGTCGGGGCTTTGAACTTGATGTTGTCGATTTCGGTCCTGATGGTCACGTTGGTGGTTCCAGTGCGTCCCTCCGCCAGGGCGGTGGTCGGCGCGGCACCCATTGAGAGTGCAAGCATCAGCCCCGCGCCCACGACGAGCACCCTGGCCCCATTCAAGTTCCTGGTGATGTCCATAATCGTTCCTTTCTATTCGTCACGGACCGTTTCCGTGAGGGTTAGACGAAAGCGGCACGGGTGCGCATTTTCATAACAGGTGGCAGGTCTAGTCTTCTGTCTGCGCAACCCGCACCTTGACGCGCGTGGGATTGCCATGGGCGTCGTAGGTCTTGGCGTCGAGCGCTTGAATCTCGATATACGCCTCACCTTCTTTGATGTCGCCTGCGGGGCAGGTCTCAACGGTCTTGCCGGTCTCGACCACGCCCGATTCATAGATGGTCTCGTCGTTTTGGATCACGCGGAAACGCTGGGGAAACTTGTTATCCTGGACGTTTTGCACGTTGACGCGCAGCTTGCCGCCTTTTTGTAGCTGGGCGACCGGTGCGACCGAGATCGTCATCATGTTGTCGCGGACGATGGCATCGAGCTCGTCCTGGATTTCCTGGCGCGACTTACCCTCCGCCGCTGTGACCGAGGCACCTGTCTCGGCGACAGGCTTTGACTGCCAGGCGTAAAGGCCGACGGCGATAAGGGCGCAGGCGATGGCCAGGCAGACAACGCCGAGCCTTTTTCGATGTTTTGACCCTAGGGGGCTCGACTGCTTCCTTACGCTCATGCGGCATCCTTAGTGGTATAGACGCGCGCGAACGTGGACGGATCGGCGCCAAAGAGCATGTGGAGCATGAGGCGTCGCGAGTAGATGAGCTCGTCGAAGTTTGGGTCGAGTTTGATGTCGTGGATGTGGGCGATGTGGTGGGCGAGTGCCGAAAACGATTCGGGATCGCAAATCACGTCGGTGGTGACGTGATAGACAGCCGCATCAGGAAACGCTTCCTCGTCGAAGGGCAGAAGATATGGGTCATCGTCAACTTCGATGGCGATGCCGTACTGGGGCCAGTAATATGCCATGGGAACCTCCCTGCTTTTGGGCCAAACCTTCTATTGGTTTTGGCTGTCGATGCCGACCGTATCAGCCACAACTTGACCAATTTCTGACCAAATGCTTGACGGGTTTACATCGCTGCAGGTGAGAGACGCTAAAAAATATCTCAAGTTTTTTCGAGCGCCAATTGTGCGCGTGGCTGCGATGGGAAGGAGCGCGTTAAATAGAGCGCCTGCCGAGAAAACGCCGCCGCTCACCGAATTGCGCAAACGTAAAATTCGCCAATTATGGAGACGGTCTCAGTCACGTCGACGAAACGATGCGGTAACATCTCCCTGCAAACACTGTAGTTAACTAAAGGGGGAGTCCGCTTGCCTGCAGCCATCAAACCCTTCGGCGACGAGTTCGAAGAATATGGTCGCGATGAATCTCGCACATCGGGCGAGGCGTCGAGCATCTCGTTTCCGACAACGGAGGACGAAGTCCGCGCCATTCTGCGAAAGCTCCATGCCGAGCATGTTCCAATAACGGTCCAGGGTGCTCGGACCGGTCTGGCTGCCGGCGCCGTGCCTCACGGCGGGCATATCCTCAACACTTCTCGTATGAATCGCTACCTGGGTCTTCGCCGCGACGAGCGAGGCCGTTTTCTGCTGCGCGTGGAGCCGGGCGTCGTGCTTTCGGAGTTGCGCAAGCAGCTGAGTAAGAAGGCATTGCCGACCGCTGACTGGGATCAGGTATCGCTTGAGGCCTATGAGGAGTTCCAGGCAGCTTCTGAGCAGTTCTTTCCCACCGATCCCACCGAGGCATCTGCCTGCCTGGGCGGCATGGCGGCGTGCAATGCCTCCGGTGCCCGCAGTTACGCCTACGGCCCCATGCGCCCGCACGTTACGGGGCTTCACGTGGCACTGGCGGACGGCGACCTGCTTGAGCTTCATCGAGGTCAGGCGCACGCTGACGCACGCCACTTGTCGCTCGTGACAGCGGAAGGCCGCGCGCTCGAGCTGGATCTTCCTGGCTATACCATGCCCAAGACCAAAAACGCGTCGGGTTATTTCGTTTCGGACGATATGGACGCCGTCGACCTCTTTATCGGTGCGTGTGGCACACTCGGCGTCATTACCGAGCTCGAGATCGCCTTGCAGGCGGCACCTTCGGTCGTATGGGGTGCGAGCTGCTTTTTCGACAGCGAGGACAAGGCGGTGTCCTTTACCGATTCCGTGCGCCCCGTGCTGTCCCATGCCGCCGCTATTGAGTATTTCGATGCCGGCGCCTTGGATATCCTTCGTCGCCAGCGCGAGCAGTCGACCGCGTTTGCCTCGCTGCCGGCACTCGACGATGAGGCAAAGGTCTGTGTTTACGTGGAACTCGACTGCGACGACGAGGCGCAAGCGACCGAGGAGCTGTACCACCTGGGATGGGTTTTGGAGCTTGCGGGCGGCCACGACGACGCGACCTGGGTTGCACGCACCGAGGTCGATCGCGAATGCCAGCGGTTCTTCCGCCACGCCGTTCCCGAGAGCGTCAACATGCTCATCGACGAGCGTCGCCGCACCGACCCCACCATTACCAAGCTGGGGTCGGATATGTCGGTGCCCAACACGCGCCTGGCCGATGTCGTTGCCCTCTATCGCCGCACGCTGGCCGAAAGCGGGCTTGAGTCTGCCGCCTGGGGACATATCGGCAACAACCATCTGCATGTGAATATCCTGCCTCGCGATGCGCAAGACTACCGTCGCGGTGGCGAGCTGTTTGCCCAGTGGGCTGCGGAGGTAACGGCTATGGGCGGCGCCGTCTCTGCCGAGCACGGCGTCGGCAAGATCAAGGCGGGCTTTTTGGAGACGATGTACGGCCACGAGGCCATGGTTGAATCGGCTCGACTCAAACTGCAGCTCGATCCTGCCGGGCAGCTGGGCCGTGGCAACCTGTTTTCGGAGAAGCTCTTGGATGAACTCGTCCAGAAAGGGGGCGCGTGAAGATGAGTGATTTCCATATGGTGGTGTGCGTCAAGGCGGTGCCGGGAAGCACCGAGGTCAAGATGGACCCCAAAACCAATACCATCGTGCGTGATGGCAAGCAGGCGGTCATTAATCCCTTCGATGCAAGTGCCCTCGAATGCGCGCTGGCGCTCAAGGACGACTTTATCGGCTTTGGCATGGATGTACGCGTGACGGTGGTGTCGATGGGTATCCCTGCAACCGAATCGCTGCTGCGCGACTGCATTGCCCGCGGCGCCGACGATGCATTGCTGCTCACCGACCGTGCTTTTGCGGGCGCGGACACGTTGGCGACCACCTATGCTCTCAAATGCGGTATCGAGGCCCTCGACGAGGACTTCGATCTGCTCATCTGCGGCAAGATGGCAGTGGATGGCGATACTGCCCAGATTGGCCCCGAGCTGGCCGGCGCCTTCGAGATTCCCTGCGTGACCGATGTGAGCTGCGTACAGAGCGCGGGCTTTACGACGTGCGGCTCGCTTGCGCTTGTCCACGGCTGTGACGCCGGCGAGGAGACGGTCTATCTGGAGATGCCGTGCGCGATGACGACCGCCAAGGAGATTGGCCAACTGCGTATGCCGAGCATTGCCGGTATTCGTGCGGCCGAGGAGGCGGACGTGCGTGTGGTCAACGCTGCCGATGTGCATGCCGACCCTTTGCGCTGCGGCCTTACCGGATCGCCGACGCAGGTCGTGCGCTCGTTTGTGCCCGACCGTGACCAAACGTGCGAGGCCATCGAGGGCACGCCGGTCGAGCAGGCGGCAAAGCTTGCCAAGATTATCGAGGGGATGGCATAGATGAGCGGACTGATAATCGATAGCGAGGCATGCGTTGGCTGTGGCCGCTGCGTTCGCGCCTGTGCCTCTGGCGGCATCGTAGTGGAAGGCGAGCGGCCCAACCGTTGCGCCCGCGTAACCGACGGCTGCATCCTATGCGGTGGGTGCGTCGACGCTTGCCCCGTCAATGCCATTTCGATCGAGCGTGACGAGGCCGCTGGCGCGGTGGGCCTCGATGCATATCGAGACATTTGGGTATTCGTGCAGACCGACGAGCACGATACGGTGACTCCCGTTGCCTACGAGCTCATGGGCAAGGGCCGCGAGCTTGCCGATGCACGCGGCTGTCGCCTGGTGGCGCTGGTCGGCATGGGCCCCGAGGGCTCGCTCGGGGACCTGGAGCATCTGGTTTGCGCCGGTGCGGACGAAGTTCTGGTCTGTCGTGACGAGCGCCTGCGTCAGAACGACGCGGAGGTCTATGCTCGCCTCATCTGCGATTTGGTAGCCGAGCGCAAGCCCGAAGCCATTCTGTACGGTGCGACCGCTTTTGGCCGCGAGCTGGCGCCTGGCGTTGCCGTGCGCCTGCGGACGGGCCTTACGGCCGACTGCACCGTGCTTTCGATGGATACGGAGACGGGCCTGCTGCAACAGACGCGTCCGGCGTTTGGCGGCAACTTGATGGCCACCATTATCTGCCCCAACCACCGTCCCCAGATGGCAACGGTGCGCCCCGGCATCTTTAAGGCGCCCGACTTTGACTATAGCCGCTCCGGAACGATTACCCAGGTATTACTTGCGGAAGACGCCAAGGCTCGTGTCGAGATTTCGATTCCCGCCGAGGAATGGGGCCAGCAGGCTTCGATTGCCGATGCCGAGCGTCTAGTTGTTGTGGGTCGCGGTATTGGCTCCAAGAAAAACCTACCCTTGATGCGAAAGCTCGCCGAAGTCCTGGGTGCCGAGCTCGGCTGCACGCGACCCGTCGTGGAGGCGGGCTGGCTGGAGTATCGCCACCAGATTGGCCAGACGGGCGTGTCGGTTTCGCCCAAGCTCCTTGTGAGCATCGGCGTTTCGGGTGCCATCCAGCATCTTGCCGGCATCGGTGGGGCGGAGTGCATCATCGCCGTCAACGAGGACCCGGATGCTCCCATCTTTGGCGTCGCCCAGTACAAGGTCGTCGGCGACGCCGTCGAGGTCGTTGAGGAGCTGCTGGCCCAGCTTGAGTGCTAGGCACTTGCCAGCCAGCTGCGCAGCTCGTCCTTTAGGCGCTCCCAGGTCGCTTGCGTGGCGGAATCGGTGAAGGGGCGCGTGATACCAAAGGGCGCGTCGAGCAGGCGGTAGATATCGCCCTGCTCGCGCGCCAGCGCGCGGCTTGCCGGATAGACAAGCTCAAACATAAAGCAGATAAGCCCCACCAAGTAGTCCGCGGGCTCATTGCGCTCATCGCGCGTGACGCAGCGGTGCTCGTCAAAGGCGGCCAGCGTCGGTGCCGAGAAGTGGCTGGCAAGAAACGCGTCCTCATTCACTTTGAGGATGGTGTCGACGGTACTGTCGGCGATGGTGCGCATGATGTCGATCTTGTCGCCATCGCGCACGATATCGCAGAAGCGCCGCGTGCGCTCGCCGAGCTGCGCGGGCAGACGGAAATTGCTGTGATAGGCAATGCTCGCTCGAATGAGTTCGTCTTCTACCGGATCGTCGATAAAGTCGCGGATACTTGTTACCGCGGGCGCATCTGCAGGTGTTTTGCCAAAGAGGACCTCGACGCCCAACGCCGCATGGCTCACGCTTTCGGCATCCTTAAACGTATCCCAGCGTCGCAGCTGCTCAAAGCGGCCCATATCGTGCAACAGCCCACAAAGCCACGCCAGATCAATGTCCTGCGGTGACCAGCCCTGTTTGCGTGCCACGGCATCGCATGCCTCGGCAACGTGGTACGTATGCTCGATTTTGAGCGCGATACGCGGATTGGCGGCATCGTAGGCATCGGTGTAGGTCTTGAAGGCCGCGGCAGCCCGCGTTCGATCGATAGCTGTCATAATGACTTCCTAAAAAGTTGTGTCTTTCTGTGTCTTTCGATCCGGTGGCAATTGTAGGTGAACTCGGTTGCCATCGGGCGATGGTTCTGCCGTGTCGTTGAATGCGGCTCGGAAATCTTGTCGGGACGAGGAACGCTATGGTGCTCAAAATCGTTAAAACCGTCTGGCCGGTGATGCTTACCTATGTTGCGATAGCCGCGCCGTGCGGAATGATTATGGCGCAGACGGGAATGGAATCCTGGATGGTTTTTGCTCTGAGCAGCACGTTCGTGACGGGCAGCGGACAGTTTATGATCTGCAATCTGTGGCTGGCAGGTGTGCCTGCGGCATCGATCGTCGCGAGCGTCGCCGCAATCTCCTCGCGCTTTGCGCTTTACTCGGCATCGATCGCACCGCATCTGAGGGGTGCTTCGAAGCGTCAGACGCTGGCTGTTGCCGCGACACTTACCGAGGAGGCATACGGCATCTCGCTTGCCAAGTTGGTTAAAGGGGAGGATTGGGGTCCGCTCGAGTCCTTTGTGCTCAACGTGATCCTCATCGCAACATGGGGCGTTTCGTGTACGACGGGCGCCATCGTCGGCGCCGTTGTCGATGTTCCCACCGCTATTGCGGGTTTTGTCTGCACATCGCTCTTTATCTGCCTACTCTTTTCGCAGCGACTGTCGCGCGGCAATGTCGTAGCTGCCGGTTTGGCTGCGGTGTCCGTCGCCATATGCAAGTTCTGGGGGTGGACGAATATCGCCGTGCCGGCAAGTGTACTCGTCGGCGTTGTCACGGCACTCGTGTGCGATGTCCTCGCCGAGGGAAGGGGCGCTCGCGATGCCCGTTAATGAGTTTTTGGTCCTATGGCTATCGTCATGGGCGGCCATCGCGTTTTTCCGCATTGCCCCGGCGTTTGCCTTGCGCGGGAGAACGCTGTCGCCCCGCGTTACCGAGGCCTTGGGTTATATTCCGCCTGCCGCCTTTGCAGCGCTGGTCGCCAACGATTTGATAAGCCCTGGCGCTTTCGACGCCGGCTTGTGGCAGGGCTTGATTCCCTGGATTGCGGCCGCCGGCGTCGTGGCGGTGGCAATCAAGACAAAGTCGATGTTGTGGTGCTGCGTCTCGGGCATCGTGTTCTATATCGTTTTGAGCCTCATATAAGAGCGGGGCACGTTTAGCGTCCCGGCACAACGAATCGAATTTCTCACCGAGCCGGTCTGCTTCTTCTGGTGCCATGGTCAAACTTTACTGTAGCAAAGTGTGACGTGGGCTTTTGTTCTACGTCAGCGGAAATGGGGGTTTCATGGCACAGGAAGCGACCGCCAACGAGCAAAAGAAATTCAAAGTCCCGCGTATCCCGGGTGACATCATGATCTACCCGATGATCGTTGGCCTTTTGCTCAATACCTTCTGCCCGCAGGTCTTTGAGATCGGCGGCTTCTTTACCGCCGCCTGCCGCGGTGGTTCCAACACCATCGTTGCCGCGATTCTGCTGTTTGTGGGTGCCGGCATCAGCTTTAAGTCCACGCCGGGCGCTATCAAGACCGGCATCGTCGTGCTGATCCCCAAGCTTGTTGTTGCGGCCGCGTTGGGCCTGGGCGTCGCGTACTTCTTTAACGATAACCTTTTGGGTCTGAGCTCGGTCTCCATCATCGGCGGCATTACGTTTTGCAACATGGCGCTCTACACGGGCATCATGGGCGAGTTCGGCGATGAGTCCGAGCAGGGCGCCGTCGGTATCCTGTTCTTTACGGCCGGCCCCGCCGTCACGATGATCATCCTCGGTGTCTCGGGTCTCGCCAACATCCCCGTCGGCGCCATCATCGGCTCCATTTTGCCGCTCGTTATCGGTATGGTTCTGGGCAACCTCTTCCCGTTCATCAAGAACCTGCTGGTCCCCGGCGCCAATCCCGCGATCGCTGTCATCGGTTTTCAGCCCGGTGCGTCCATGAGTCTTTCGAGCTTTATCACCGGCGGCATTTCGGGCATCCTGCTGGGCCTCATCACGCTCTTTATCGTCGGTCCCATTACCTTTGCCTTCGAGCGCCTGTGCGGCGGTAACGGCAAGGCGGCCGTTGCCTGCTCCACTATCGCCGGCACGGCTATGACCACGCCGGTCGCCCTCGCCGAGGTCGCTCCGCGCTATGCCGAGCTTGCGCCCACCGCGTATGCGCAGATCGCCACCGCCGTCATCATCACGGCAATCATGGCCCCGATTCTGACCGGCTGGGTCGACAAGAAGTTCTGCCAGGGCAAGGAGGATCTGTCGCCTGCCGGTGTCGAGGCCATCGAGGAGGCCGTCGCGACCGACATCGATGGCGAATAGCAATCGCTACCAATCAATGATGCCGGCGTGCAACTCGCGCCGTTTGAGCGTCCGAACGAAAGCTGTCTTGCAGTGACGTTCGGGCGCTCTGCTATGATTCCCCTTACCCCTGCGGAGTAGGGGCGTTTATTGCCCAGACACGAATCGGGCGATTCTGACCACTTGGATATTGAAGGGATGGCGTCTAGTGGTTAAGGCACTCAAGATCGAGATATTCCTGCTATGCATGATTGTTCTTATCGGGCTTGCCGCGCGAAGTCGTCGCTCCTTGTTCTCGAGTACACAGCAGCTCTTGTTTAGCATGCTCGGCTATACCTCTGCTGCCTACATTTTCTTCGATATGATCTGGACGCTCTCGGACGGCGTGAGCACTCCTGTAGGCATCACGGCCAACTGGATTTCCAACGCGGTCTCGTTTTCGCTGTTCGCCATCGCGTGCCTCATTTGGTTTTTCTATTCCGAGACAGTGCAGGGCTCTCGCCTTTTGACCGCGCGCTATAGGGTTGCGATCGTGACGTTGCCAACCGTATTGGTGGTCGTGCTGGCATTTACCAGCTACTGGACGCACATTATGTTCTATATCGATGCGCAGGGCGTATATCGTCGCGGAGCGCTTTATATGATTCAGCCTATCGTGAGCTACTGCTACATCATATATACGTCCTTGCATGCCTTTATTCAGGCTCGAAAAGTCGAAAGCCTGCAAACGAAGGCCATTTATCGCACCCTCGCCTTTTTTGTGGTTCCCGCTCTGGTGGGCGGTACCTTCCAGGTTTTGTTTTCGGTACCGGGCCTTTGTGTCGGTATAACGCTGAGCATCCTGCTGCTCTACATCATCTACCAGGAGCAGCTGATCTCGACCGACCCGTTGACTGGCCTCAACAATCGCAACCGTTTTGAGACCTATATGCTGTCGCTCTTTTCAAATGTGGGTCAGGCCGAAGATGTATATCTGCTTATGATGGACGCCGACGGCTTTAAGCAGATTAACGATCGTTATGGACATGTTGAGGGCGATCATGCCCTCCAGGTCATATCTGCTACGCTCAAAGAGGTCTGCTCGGCGTCTGGTGGCTTTATCGCACGTTATGGCGGCGATGAGTTCGTGGTGCTTCAAAAGGTGACGGCGGAGCAGGACATCATGCGTCTGTGCGCGACAATCAACGACGAGCTCGCACGCGCCGAGGTTCCGTATTTGTTGCGGATGTCCATCGGCTATGCACGGGTCGGTGACGGTGTCGATACCTGGCAAGACTTACTTCGCGCTGCCGATGCGGAGCTCTACCGCGTCAAGGCCGAGAAAAAGAAGTCCGGCGTCCAGATACGCTAGAAAAAGGGGCACACGCTTGCGTGCATGGTGGCCCTCGGCTCTCCGATGTACTCCATTAAACTAAAGTATATGAATCCCCTCTGCTAATAAGGGCAGCTCGTTAGACCTTTTTGGGTTTGTTGACGATGATGATGCCGGCGCAGACCAACAGTAGGGCAACGATGACGGTAACGGGGCTCGTGCCAGCGCCCTCGCCGAGCAGCAGCGCGCTCAGCACCACACCAAAGACGGGGTTCATAA
The DNA here is from genome assembly GCA_905198825.1 of uncultured Collinsella sp. GTDB lineage: Bacteria > Actinomycetota > Coriobacteriia > Coriobacteriales > Coriobacteriaceae > Collinsella. The sequence continues at coordinate 14,202 of CAJKEF010000006.1, forward strand.
ACCCAAAGACCGAGACGCGGCTGACGGGGTTGACGGCAAGCAGGCGCGACCACAGCGAGTACGCGACTGCGGAGATGAGTGCCATATAGATGATGAGTGCGATGGCGGGAGCAATCGCCGTGGGGGAGAGCGCACCGCCCATCAAAAAGCCGATGGCGGTAAGGACCAAGCCACCGACTAAAAACTGCCAGCCGGCGAGCAAGACGCCGTCATGCTCGTGCGAGAAGATGCCAATCAGGCAGGTCGAAAGGGCACCCGCGACGGTGGAGGCTAGGATAAAGCCCTCGCCGTCGAGCGTAAAGCCAAAGGTGCCGTCCGCGCCCGAAAGGTTGACGAGCGCGACGCCGGCAAAGCCCAGCATACAGCCAAGCACCTTAGCCGTATCGAGCTTCTCAGTGCGAAACGCCAGGGCGGCAAAGAGGATGGCTAGGAAGTTAGCGCTGGCCTCGATGATTGAGCTCGACATGGCACTGGCGCGCGAGAGTCCCAGGTAGAAAAAGAAGTACTGCCCGATAGTCTGGAAGAGCGACAAGACAAAGATGGGCTTGATGTCGCGAGCCTGTGGAACGAGTGGACGGCGTTGGGCCGCGCTCATCCCAACGATAACCAGGGCGCCGGCAAGCGTAAAGCGCAAACCTGCGAAGAGCAGCTGCGAGGCGCCGTCGTGCGAGGGAATGCCAAAGAGGCCGTAGCCGATCTTGATGCAGGGGAAAGCCGATCCCCAGAGCGCGCAGCAGACGAGGCAGCCCAGGACGAGTCCGGGCAGGGTGGCGAGATACGGCTTGCGGCTTTCCATGATGTCCTTCCTACATGCGTGAAGCAAAAAAGAACCCGCCGCCGGGCGTGCCGGTGGCGGGTGTTGTTACCCGAGGGGATTGTACCCGATGGGAAAGCTTTAAGCGAAGTAGGCTACGCCGCTCTCAAAGATCGGCATGAACTTATCGCCGGGGACATGCTCGGGCACGTTGCGGTACAGGTTGTCGCCACGACGCTCGGCATGGCCCATCTTGCCCAGGACGCGGCCGTCAGGGCTCGTGATGCCCTCGATGGCGAGTGCGGAGCCGTTGGGGTTGACGGAAAGGTCCATGCTGGGCTTGCCGTCCTCGCCCACGTACTGCGTGGCGACCTGGCCGTTTGCAATCAGCTGGGCGAGCACTTCGTCATTGGCGACAAAGCGGCCCTCGCCGTGGCTGATGGCGACGGTGTAGGGGTCGTCCAGGCTGCACTGCGACAGCCACGGGGACAGGTTGGACGAGATACGGGTGCGCACCAGACGGCTCTGATGGCGACCGATGGTGTTGAACGTCAGCGTGGGCGCATCGGGCGTGGCGTCGACGATGTCGCCGTAGGGCACCAGACCGAGCTTGATCAGGGCCTGGAAGCCGTTGCAGATGCCCAGCATCAGGCCGTCGCGGGCCTTGAGCAGGTCGCGGACTGCCTCGGTGACCTCGGGAGCGCGGAAGAACGCCGTGATGAACTTGGCGGAGCCATCGGGCTCGTCGCCGCCCGAGAAGCCGCCGGGGATCATGACGATCTGGCTTGCACGGATGCGGCGGGCAAGCTCGTGGGTGCTCTCGGCGACGGCCTCGGGCGTGAGGTTGTTGATCACGAAGGTGTCGGCCTCGGCGCCGGCGGCGCGGAAAGCGCGGGCGCTATCGTACTCGCAGTTGTTGCCGGGGAACACGGGGATTACCACGCGCGGGCGGGCGATCTTGGCGCCGCCGTACACGTGGATATCCTTGGCACGGAAGTCGATGGTCTCGACCTCGGCGGTCTCGCCGGCGCTGCGGTAGGCAAAGACGCCCTCGATGCCGCTCTCCCAGGCCTCCTGGAGCTCGGAGAGCTCGATGACCTCGGAGCCGGTATCGATGACATAGCCCTCGACGGTGGTGCCCAGGGGCTCGACGACAACGCCGTCGACGACCTCGGGCAGCTCGGCATCCTCGGCGAGCTCGACGATAAAGCTGCCGTAGAGCGGGGTGAAGAGGCTCTCCACGTCCACATCCTCGGCAAGCTCGATACCGATCTGGTTGCCGACGCACATCTTAAAGAGGCTCTCGGCGCCGCAGCCGTAGCCGGGCGTGGAGACGGCCAGGGCGTCGCCAGTGGCGGTGAGCGCCTCGACGGCGTCAAACGCGGCGAGCAACTGCTGGGCGTCGGGACGGTAGTCCTCGCCATAGGTGGCGGGGGCGATGCGGACGACGCGGTGCGTAAGGCCCTTGAACTCGGGGGAGACGGCGCGGGCCGCCTTGCCCACGGCGACAGCGAAGCTGATCAGGGTCGGCGGAACGTTGAGCTCGCCGGCCTCGTCCTCAAACGAACCGCTCATGGAGTCCTTGCCGCCGATGGCGCCGGCACCCAGGTCGACCTGGGCCATAAGGGCGCCCAGGACGGCTGCCATGGGCTTGCCCCAGCGCTCGGCCTCGGTGCGCAGACGCTCGAAGTACTCCTGGAAGGAGAGGTAAGCGCGCTTGTGCTCAAAGCCTGCGGCCACGAGCTTGGCGATGGACTCGACCACGGACAGGTAGGCGCCCGCAAACTGGTCGGCTTCCATCAGATAGGGGTTGAAGCCCCATGCCATGGCACTCGCCGTGGTGGTCTCGCCGCCCACGGGGAACTTGGCGACCATGGCCGAGCTGGGGGTGAGCTGCGTCTTGCCGCCAAAGGGCATGAGCACGGTCGCGGCGCCGATGGTGGAGTCGAAGCGCTCGGAAAGGCCCTTGTTGGAAGCGACGTTGAGGTCGGTGACGAGCGAGGTCATGCGCTCGGCAAGCGTGGTGCCGGCCCAGCTGGGCTGCCACACGCTGCGGGCGCAGACGTGGGCGACCTGGTGCTTGGGCGCACCGTTGGAATTGAGGAACTCGCGGGACAGATCGACGATGGCGACGCCGTTCCATGCCATGCGCATGCGCGGCTCGGCGGTAACCTCGGCGATGACGGTTGCCTCCAGGTTCTCCTCGGCGGCGTAGCCCATGAACTCCTCGACGTCACCGTCGGCGACGGCGCAGGCCATGCGCTCCTGGGACTCAGAGATAGCGAGCTCGGTGCCGTCCAAGCCGTCGTACTTCTTGGTCACGGTATCAAGGTCGACATACAGGCCATCGGCAAGCTCGCCCACGGCGACCGAGACGCCGCCGGCGCCAAAGTCGTTGCAGCGCTTGATCAGACGGCAGGCATCGCCGCGGCGGAACAGACGCTGCAGCTTGCGCTCGACCGGGGCGTTGCCCTTCTGGACTTCGGCACCCGAGGTCTCGATTGACTCGGTGTTCTGGGTCTTGGAGGAGCCGGTGGCGCCACCGATGCCGTCACGGCCGGTGCGGCCACCCAGCAGGATGATCTTGTCGGTGGGGGCGGGGCACTCGCGACGAACGTGGTTTGCCGGGGTAGCGCCCACGACGGCGCCAACCTCCATGCGCTTGGCCACGTAACCGGGGTGATAGAGCTCGTTTACCTGGCCGGTGGCAAGACCGATCTGGTTGCCGTAGCTGGAGTAGCCGGCGGCAGCAGTGGTCACGAGTTTGCGCTGCGGCAGCTTGCCCTCGAGCGTCTCGGAAACCGGGACGGTGGGGTCGCCGGCGCCGGTGACGCGCATGGCCTGGTACACATAGCTGCGGCCCGAGAGCGGGTCGCGGATGGCGCCGCCCACGCAGGTGGCGGCACCGCCGAAGGGCTCGATCTCGGTCGGGTGGTTATGGGTCTCGTTCTTAAAGAGGAACAGCCAGTCCTGGTCCTCGCCATCGACATCGACCTTTACCTTGACGGTGCAGGCGTTGATCTCCTCGGACTCATCGACATCGGTCATGACGCCGGTCTTCTTGAGGTACTTGGCGCCGATGGTGCCCATGTCCATGAGGCAGACGGGCTTGGCGTCGCGGCCGAGCTCGTGGCGCATCTCCATGTAGCGGTCGAAGGCCTGCTGCACCACGGCGTCGTCGATCGTCACGTCATCCAGGACGGTGCCGAAGGTGGTGTGGCGGCAGTGGTCGGACCAATAGGTGTCGATCACGCGGATCTCGGTGATGGTGGGGTCGCGATCCTCATCGCGGAAGTACTGCTGGCAGAAGGCAATGTCCGCCTCGTCCATAGCAAGGCCGCGATCGGCGATAAAGGCGGCAAGGCCGGCCTCGTCGAGCTCGCGGAAGCCGTCGAGCACCTCGACGGGTTGGGGCTCGGGCGTCTCCATGTACAGCGTCTCGGGCAAGTCGAGCGAGGCGATGCGCGCCTCGACGGGGTTCACCACGTAGTGCTTGATGGCCTTGATGGCGGCCTCGTCCAGAGCGCCCGAGATCATATAGACCTTGGCGGAGCGCACGGCGGGGCGCTCGCCCTGGCTGATGAGCTGCACGCACTCGCTGGCGGAGTCGGCGCGCTGGTCAAACTGGCCAGGCAGGAATTCGACGGCAAAGACGGCGCCATCGCTTGCGGGGAGCTCGTCGTAGGTCACATCGACCTGGGGCTCGCTAAAGACGGTCGGCACGCAGGAGCGGAAAAGCTCCTCGTCGATGCCCTCGACGTCGTAGCGGTTGATGATCCTCAGGGCCTCGATGCCCTTGATGCCGAGAATCTCGGTCAGCTCGCCCTTGAGCTGCTGAGCCTCGACGTCGAACCCGGGTTTCTTCTCCACGTAGATACGAGAGACCATTGGTTCCTGCCTTCCTGATCGGTTGGGCGTACGGTACGGTATGCGGCAGCGGTCGGTTTGCGGGGTCTGCCCTGCGGTCGCCTTGAGCCACATGTTTGTAAACCTCACTATGATACGACAGCTCGCGGCGCGTTGAGGACGGCGAGGGTGCTACAGTGATGCGCAAACAAGAGAAAGGCATCACATGGCATTCGTTTCACTCGCCATCATCGCGCTCGTGGCCTTTGCAAGCCCCTTCATCGCCTCGGCGATTCCCGGAAAGCCCGTTCCCGAAACGGTCTTTTTGCTCGTGTTCGGCGCGGTGCTGGGACCCCATATGCTCGGCGTCATCCATGTAGATGCCGAGGTCTCGCTCGTGTCAGAGCTCGGTCTGGCATTTTTGTTCTTGCTTGCCGGCTTTGAGATCGATCCCAAGAACATCACGGGCGTCGAGGGCCGCTACGGTATGGCCACGTGGGCTGTCACATTTTGTATCGCCTGGCTTGCCGTGCGCTTTACCCCGTGGTTCTCGGTCAGCCATTTCGACGGTATCGCCGTGACGCTTGCCCTCACTTCTACGGCGCTCGGTACGCTCGTGCCCATCATGCGTGAGCGCTCGCTCACTGGCACGCGTGTGGGCGACTCGATTCTCGCGTATGGCACTTGGGGCGAGCTCGGTCCCGTGCTCGCCATGTCGGTGCTGCTGTCTGCCCGCACCGGCATCCAAACGCTTGTAATCCTTGGGTTGTTTGCGGTGGTCTGCGTGTTGCTGGCCGTGGTCCCAAGCCGCTCCAAGCGCGTCGGCAGCCGCTTCTTTGCGTTTGTCGAGGAACGCGCCGATACCACGTCGCAGACCTTCGTGCGCCTGACGGTGCTCATCCTGGTCACGCTCGTGGCATTCTCCGCCGTCTTTGACCTCGACATCGTGTTGGGTTCTTTTGCCGCCGGCTTTGTCCTGCGCTATATCATCCCCGAGGGCAACCATACGCT
>CAJKEF010000007.1 GCA_905198825.1 uncultured Collinsella sp.
CCCGCCGGCAACATCGCCGGCTGGCGCCGTTTTTGAATGTAGTCATCGGGGACGTTCTTAAACGACTAGTCATTAAAGAACGTCCCCGATGACTAATGACTCGAGCGTGGAAAATCTCCCACTTTGAGCTCGTATGGGCACCAAAAGCGGGAGATTATCCACGCTCATTCTATTAGGAGTCGCAACCGCTACAACTCTACAACCTCAACGCTGTTGTAGATCTCGTCCCAGCGGTCCATGACCAGGTGGCCGGTCTTGGGATCCATGGCGTTGAGCTTGCCGCAGGTATTGGCAGTCTTGAGCACCGTGACGTCGTCGGCACCAGCAGCAATGGCATGCGCAAAGCCGGCGATGGTCGAGTCGCCGGAACCCGTCGCGTTCACAGCCGCAATCGCGGGCGTCTTGGCGCGGAACGCGCGGCCCTCGTGGAAGCCCACCGAACCGGCAGCGCCCATCGAAACAACGACCCAGGGAATACCGGCAAAGCGGCCATCGGCGGCAAGCGCCTCGCGCAGGGCATCGACATCATCGGTCGTAAAGGACGTACCCAGCAGGCCGTTAATCTCGGTCAGGTTGGGCTTTACGAGCTCAGGCTTAGCGTCGGACTCCAGCGCGGCCTCCAGCGATGCGCCCGAGGTGTCGAGCAGCACCTTGGCGCCCGCCTCTTCGGCGATCTTGACGAGCTCGGCATAGTAGCCGGCATCGACGCCACGCGGCAGCGAGCCCGAAAGCGTCACAACGTTCGCCTTCGCTGCAAGCTCGGCGAACTTGGCCGTAAAGGCCTCGAGCTCGGCCGGGGCAATCTGCGGGCCGCTCTCCAGCAGCTCGGTCTGATTACCCTCGTGCAGGATATTCAGGCAAATGCGCGTCTCACCGGCGATGGGCACAAAGTCGTTCTTGACGCCGTCGGCATCCATAAGCTCGGCCATATAGGCACCCATGTGGCCGCCAAGCAGGCCGGTCGCAAGCACATCGTCGCCCAACTGCAGCAGCACACGACTCACGTTGAGACCCTTGCCACCAGCGGTCTTTTCGGGCGTCACGCGGTTAACATCGTCGATGACCAGCTTGTCGAGCTGATAGCGCGTATCAATCGACGGGTTCATGGTAACGGTCAGAATCATATTGAACTCCTGTTTAGAAAACCGGCCCGCGCCCCCTCACAGAAACGCGAGCCGTCAACGGACTAGTAAATTACGCCGGATACCCGCTAGTCATGGTATTCGCCGCGGTCCCACTTCTCCAGGAACTCGTCAAAGAAGTGCGGGTCAGCCTGAGCCTCGGCGTCGGCCTTGTTGCAGGCATCAATCTTGGCAATCAGGGCATCGTGCTCGGGGGTCTTCTCGTAGGGCTCCTCCAGGAAGGCAAGCATGATGTCAGCCATCAGGAACTCGCCGGTGATCTTGCCGCCAAAGCCCACGATGTTGGCGTTGAGCTCGCGACGGGCATACAGGGCAGAGGTCATGTCGCGAACCAGGGCGCAGCGGGCGCCGGGAACCTTGTTGACGGCGTTGGTGATGCCGATGCCGGTGCCGCACAGGGCCACGCCAAAGTCGGCCTTGCCGCTGGCAACAGCCTCGCCCACGGCCTTACCGTAGATGGGATAGTGCGTACGGGTGTGGCTGTAGGTGCCGCAGTCGAGCACCTTGTAGCCAGCCTGCTCCAGGCGGTCGGCCAGATAGATCTTCTCGTCCGTAACGATATGGTCGCAACCGATTGCGATGGTCTTCTTCATCAGAACGTCCTTTCGTCTGAATTCACAAGTTGAGGTAGAAGTTCGAGTTCTCGGTGGCTCTCGTTAGGCCATCTTGTTGAGCATGTCGACACGGATCTGGTGACGGCCGCCGGCGTACTGGGCGCGCAGGAACTCGCGGGCGATCTTCTTGGCGACCTCGGTGCCCACAACGCCCGGGCCCATGGTGACCATGCGCGAGCCGTTGTGCTCGCGGGTCATGTAGGCGGAACGCTCATCGGAAATGTTGGCGACGACCATGCCCTTGATCTTGACGGCGGCCATATAGGAGCCGACGCCGTACTTATCGAATGCAAATCCCTGGGAGTCCTTGTGCTCCAGCAGGTCCTTGGCAACGGCGGTGGCGGAATCGACAAAGTCCGCGGCAGGGGTCTCGGAATAGTCGACGACCTCGTGACCGTCGGCGATGAGCATCTCCTTGATGGACTCCTTCATCGACATACCGTCGGCATCGGAAGCGATTACAACCCTCATGACATCCTCCTTGAGAGATACGCAGGTGCGCAGTTTCTGTTTGGAAGTGTTGAATCGCGTTCAGGTCCGGGCATCTGAATGTGCGGTTCTTCACTGTTCATGTTTATTTGAACACATTCGAACAGAGACTGCAACAATAATTTGTTTGTCTTTGTTCTTTTTTGAACAAATACCGTTCGCGGATGATTGGCGACCGTTTGGGCCCGGCGCGGACGTAGCGACCATGTGCCCAACAAACAAAAGGGCGGCCGAGAACGTATCTCGGCCGCCCTTCGGCGGTATGCCCCGGTATATACAGCTGTTTTAGTTACTCGGACTGCCCGCCTTTTTGGTGCGCTTGGACGGAGCACTCAGAAAGCGGCCCGTTAAATAGCTCGCTGGACCGGAAATATCGATCCCCAGCAGCGTGTGTCCCAGCCACAGAAACGCCGCGAGCACCAGCAATGGGATAACACACGAGGTCACGATCATCACGATGACGCCTTCGATCAGATCGGTCACCTGTTGCACAATCTCATCGGTCATCTGCTTGGCGCCGCTGGTCACCGACGTGACAAGACCCGAGGCGCCTTCGGCAAGCTGCTCAAGCACATTCTTGGACTCTGTGGACTCGGTCTTTTTCTTGCTTGCTTTGGAGCTGTCGCTATCTGCCGCATCCGCAGCCTTTTGCTGAGCTTGCTCAATACTTACGCGATACGTTTCATCGACCTTCTGCGACACCCATACGCTTGCAGGCACCAACACCATGCCAATTATGGCGACCACCAGCACACGCGTTGCCACGCGGCGAATGACTGTGCTCGTGCTCCAGCGTCCGTGAATGCCAAGTGAGATCGCAAAGAGCACCAGCGCAAACGGGATCAGGATGCCCAGGCCAACCGACCACAAAATCGTAAGCAAATATTTCTCTAGGTATAGCACGGCAAGCACGATACCAAGGTTGCCTGAAAGCTGTGCGAGCTGCTCGGCGACTGGCGTTCCCGTATCGCCCGGCAGCGCAGTGATACCCGCAGATAGGGCGACGCACGAGGTCGTGAGCGCCAAAACGTTGCCCTTCTTTTGGTCGATAACCTCGATGGTGGAGTCCCATGTTTTGGTATCGGCGAAATGCGGACGAGCTACAAAGCCCGACAGCAGCGCCAGTACCACGAGCGCAACGATAAAGCCAATCTGTAGCTTTTTGTTTGCGCACACAATATCGGACAGGCTGGGCTGTAGCTCGGCTACCGTCGTATGCTCAGTTATCTGAACAGGACGCCCATGGGCCATCTCGTGCGCGTCTCTTTTTTGTATTGACCCGTTATCCGGCATTTGGATACCTCCTCATTCCGGCCTGTATTGCGGATGGAAGTATACCCACCCAGCGAAAAACCGAACGGGAGGGCGTGCAGAAGCTCCATAACGCTGCTAGTCGAATAGTGCCATTTCAAAACTATGCCGGTTTACTACGGTAAAACCGATAGGACCGACCACATTTGCTATTAGCAGAAAATAACAAGCTTTCTACCTGCGGCTTTGATAACGCCGTTCTTTCCATAGTTGAAAGAATGCGATTCATCGTAGTAAACCGGCATAGTTTTGTAACCGACAGGCCGAGTCGGCACCGCAGCAAACCTAATGACCCGTTTTCTTCCATCCTCAAAGGATCAAATGCATGGCAGGAGTGTCCCTAACTGCGGCAGATAAGGAACGTCCCCAAGTGCCGGGTAAAAAGAAAAAGCCCTGTCGCGAGTTTGCGGCAGAGCTTTTGGAAGGGGACTTGGTTGTGAGGGCTCGTTAGGCGAGCTTGGCCTCGAGCTCGGCGATGCGCCTGTAGGCATCGATGGTAAAGCGGGCCTGCTTCTCCAAGATCATGGTGGTCATGAGAGTATCCTGAGCATGGGCCATGATGAAGGTCATCTCCATCTCGCCACCGCCGGCCTCCTGCGAAAGCAGCTTGGTCTGCGTGTCGTGGGCGCCGATAAGCGCATCGCTGGCATCCTTGTGCAGCTGTTCGGCCTTCTCAAAATCGCCCTCGCGAGCAGCATCGAGCGCTGCAAGCAGATCGGTCTGGGCGTCACCTGCGTATGCGACAATCTCGAATCCAACCATCGAGATTTCTTCTTTGGTTGCCATATTGCGTTCCTTTCACATATGAACCAATGGAGAGCATCGCGTCCGGGCATACGCGCTGCGTTCTGTATGACAGAAACAATAACATTCAAACAAAAAGGAACAATGCAAACCGTTATTTCGAGCCGTGAACGGTCTTTTTTCGCCCGTGAACGGTTTCCAAACCATTTCGAACAATATCAAACATGATTAACGGAAACCCAATCAGGACCGCACCCTAACGCAAATCGCGCACCGTATCGCCCTCTACGAGAACACCGGGGATCAGCATGTGCTCCACGCCAGACGCAACCCCCTCGGCACCGGCGATCTTATCGACTGCCCACATGCCGACACGCTTGTTGTCAAAGCGCACGGTGGCCAGGCGACGATCGGGCACGATGTCGCCCAGACTGTCATCAACACCCACCACGCTCACGTCCTCGGGCACGTGCTTTCCGCGCGACTCGAGTCCGCGAATGCAGCCGTAGGCCATGGCGTCGTTGGAAGCATAAATGGCCGTACAGGTCGGATCGTCCGCCAGAGCCTGACCGGCAGCATACCCGCTCTGTGCCGTCCAATCGCCACGGATGAGTCGCGGTGGCTCAATGCCATGCGCGCGCAATGTCTCGCGCCACCCCTCCTCGCGCTGCATGCCCGAAAGCGAGCGCTCGGGACACGAGATAAAGTGCACGGTCTTGTGTCCCTGCCCCAGCAAGTACTCGACAACCTGGCGTGAACAATCGAACTGATCGTTATCGACCGTCGAGCACAGCGGGTGCTCCAGCATGGTAACGAGCACTGTCTGCATACCGGGCAGCGGCTCAAAGGTGCCAAAGTCCGCCGGCATGCGATTCATGATCACAACCATACCGTCCACCGGCAGTGCGCTCATGCGCGACGATGCGCTCTCGAGGGTATACGGATGCCCGTCTACTTTAGTGAGGGTGATGGCATAGCCATGTTTGTCGGCCGCGGCGGCAAAGCCCTCCATACGGTCGAGGTTGCCGGTACCGGTAATGTTGAACATGGCGACGCCGACGGTCTTAAACTTGCCGCGGCGCAGCGATCGACCGGCAAAATTGGGGCGATACCCCAGCTCGCGCATGGCGGCACGCACGCGCTCCTTGGTCTCGGGGCGCACGCTGGGCGAATCGTGCACCGTACGCGAGACTGTCTGCTCCGAGACGCCCGCGAGACGCGCCACGTCCTTAACGGAAACCGATTTTTTAACAGCGGCCATAGGTCGATCTTTCTATGTCAACGATGCCATTAGTGGCATCCTGCGCAGTCGTTTTTAACGCCTTCAAGTATATCCAACGCCTCCCCCACCATACGCTCACCACCCAAAACCTACCGTTCACCGACATTTTTGCTTCCCCAAACGGCTTTTGGCGCCCAAATGTTAACGTTGCCATTGTGCAAACACAGAGCCACCGGGCGGCTCAAACGTTTACGCGCAAGGAATCGACGGTCCACAGGCACAGGGACCACCGGTTCGCGTCTTTTTTGTGTCGCAAAATGGCAACGTCAACATTTTGGCAACCAAACGTCAAAAGCTACCATCGTTGCTAACCCACCGACTCTTAGGAGTTTTGCATGGAGCAACTCATCGCCACCATCGAAAAGGGCCAGCCCTTTTTCAACGCGATCGCCCGCAACAAGTACCTCAAGGCGATCCGCGACGGTTTTATCTCCGTCATCCCCATCATCATCTTCTCGTCCATCTTCTGCCTGGTAGCCTCGGTCCCCAACATCTGGGGTTTCTACTGGCCCGATGACATCAACAACGCCCTGTGGAAGTGCTACAACTACTCCATGGGCATCCTGGCCATCGCCTGCGCCGCCACCACGGCCAAGCACTTCGCCGACGCCCAGAACCGCGATCTGCCCAAGAATAACCAGATCAACTTTATCTCGTGCATGTGCGCGGCCATCATCGGCTTCCTGCTCCTTTCGAGCGACACGATCGCCACGGACGCCGCCAGCGGCTTCAACACCACCTACCTTGGTTCCAAGGGCCTGCTGACCGCCTTCATCGCTGCGTTTGTGACCGGCATCATCTACAAGTTCTTTATCAAGCGCAACATCACCGTCAAGATGCCCGATCAGGTTCCGCCCAACATCTCGCAGACCTTTAAGGACATCATCCCCTTCTCCGTCTGCATCACCGTCTTTTGGGTCTTTGACATCGTCTTCCGCGCTGCTTTTGGCTTCTGCTTTGCCCAGGGCGTCATCCAGGTGTTCCAGCCCCTGTTCACCGCTGCCGACGGCTACATCGGCCTTGCTGTGATCTACGGCGCCATGAGCCTGTTCTGGTTCGTCGGCGTCCACGGTCCCTCGATCGTCGAGCCTGCCATCGCAGCCGCCCTCGTTGCCAACATGACCGACAACCTTGCTGCATTCCAGGCCGGCGAGCACGCTTCCGCCGTCCTGACGCAGGGCGCCCAGTACTTCGTCGTCTGCATGGGCGGCACCGGTGCCACGCTCGTCCTGGTCTTTATGTTCTGCTTCCTGGCCAAGTCCCAAGAGATGCGCGCCGTCGGTAAGGCCGCTATCGTCCCCGTGTGCTTCGCCGTCAACGAGCCGCTGCTGTTCGCCGCGCCCATCGTGCTCAACCCCGTCTTCTTTGTTCCGTTTGTCTTTGCCCCGATCGCCAACATCTGGATCCTCAAGATCTTTATCGACTTCTTGGGCATGAACGGCTTTATGTACACCCTGCCCTGGACCGTCCCCGGCCCCATCGGCACCATCATGGGCCTGGGCTTCCAGCCGCTCGCCTTTGTGATGCTCGCCATCATCCTGGTCGTCGACTTCCTTCTGTACTACCCCTTCTTCCGTGCCTATGACGCCCAGAAGTACGCTGAGGAGGCCGAGATTTCCGAGGAGGAGCTCGCCGCCAAGAACGCCGAGAAGGCCGCCAAGCTCAACGATGCCTTCCAGGGCAAGGCCGACGCCAAGAGCGTTGCCGCCGGCGCCGCTGCCGAGGCCGTGAAGGCCGACGCCGTTCCCGCCGCTGCCGAGGCTACGGCCACCAGTGACCTCAACGGCAAGCGCGTGCTCGTGCTCTGCCAGGGCGGCGGAACCTCGGGTCTGCTCGCCAACGCGCTGGCCAAGGCCGCCAAGGAGCGCGGTATTAACCTCGAGACCGCTGCCGAGGCCTATGGCAACCACGTGGACATGCTCCCTGACTTCGATCTGGTCGTCCTGGCCCCGCAAGCCGCCAGCTACCTGGCCGACCTGCAGAAAGACTGCGAGCGCGTGGGCAACAAGTGCGTTGCCTGCCGTGGCAAGCAGTACATCGAGCTCTCCCAGAACGGCGATAAGTCTCTCGCCTTCGTCTCCGAGCAGCTTTCGAAGTAAGTAACGCTCAGGGCCAGCCGACCATCCAAGACCGGCTGGCCCTTCGATTTAGACGATTGGATCATCATGTCCGTTAACCCTGCTAGCGTCACTAACCCGCCCGCGCAGTTTCCCGAGGGCTTTGTCTTTGGCGGCGCCACTGCTGCCTACCAGGTAGAGGGCGAGACCCGCACTCACGGTAAGGGCAAGGTTGCCTGGGACGACTTCCTGGAGGCCCAGGGGCGCTTTTCCCCCGATCCCGCTTCGGACTTCTATAACCAGTACCCCGTCGACCTGAAGCTGTGCGAGGAGTTCGGCATCAACGGCATTCGCCTCTCCATCGCCTGGAGCCGCATCTTCCCCAACGGCACCGGTGAGATTAACCCCGAGGGTGTCCAGTTCTATCACGACCTTTTCGCCGAATGCCACAAGCACCATGTTGAGCCGTTTGTCACGCTGCATCACTTCGATACGCCGCTTCCCCTCTTTGAGAAGGGCGACTTCCTCAACCGCGAGACCATCGACGCCTTTGTGGACTTTGCCACCTTCTGCTTTAAGGAGTACGCCGACCAGGTGACCTACTGGTTCACCTTTAACGAGATTTGGGCCGACGCCTCCAACACCTACATCGAGGGTACCTTCCCCGGTGGCGTCAAGGCGCATCTGGCCGAGGCCTTCCAGTGCGAGCACAACATGATGCTCGCCCACGCCAAGGCCGTGCTGGCGTTCCACAACGGCGGCTTTAAGGGAAAGATCGGCGTTATCCAGTCGCTGGAGTTTAAGTACCCGCTCAACGAGAACGACCCCGCCGACATCAAGGCCGCCAACAACGAGCACGTGCTGCAGAACCAGTTCTTGCTCGACGCCACCTTCCGCGGCGACTACGCGCCCGACACGCTCGAGTGCGCCAACCGCCTGGCTGCCGTCTCGGGCGGCACCATCCAGATTCTGGACGAGGACCTCGAGATTATGCGCAAGGCCGCGCTCTACAACGACTACCTGGGCGTCAACAACTACCAGTGCCGCTTTTTGAAGGCTTACGACGGCGAAAACGACCTGCACCACAACGGTACGGGTGAGAAGGGTACCGGCCGCTGGCGCGTCAAGGGTATTGGCGAGCACGTGAATAAGCCCGGCATCCCCACCACCGACTGGGACTGGATCATCTATCCCGAGGGCCTGTTCGACCTGCTCGTCTACATCAAGCAGCGCTACCCCAACTACAAGCAGATCTTCATCACCGAAAACGGCATGGGTTACAAGGACCCCTACAAAGACGGCTTTGTGGACGATCAGCCGCGCATCGACTACATCGAGCAGCACCTGCGCTGGCTGCTCAAGGCCATGGAAGTGGGCGTCAACGTGGGCGGCTACTTCCTGTGGAGCCTGCAGGATCAGTTCTCCTGGACCAATGGCTACAACAAGCGCTATGGCTTCTTCTACGTTGACTTTGAGACCCAGAAGCGCACGCCCAAGGCAAGCGCCTACTGGTACAAGCACGTAGCGCAGACCCGTCGTCTGGACTAGCGGCTTGCGGGGTTGTCTGCCCACATAACCTGCCCCCATTTCTCAGCCGGGGGCGGCACGTCACACGGCGCGCCGCCCCCGGCTTTTTTTGGGCGGACCGTATCGCACGTTTGTCTCAATCTGTAACATCTAGCCAAGTTTTTGGTCCCTAGCTGTTACAAATCGAGACAGACAGAACGCCCGAGCAGAAATATCTCAATCTGTAACATCTAGCTGGTTATTTCACCCTTAACTGTTACAGATCGAGACATATGGAATAGGCGGGGCCGAATTGTCTAAATCTGTAACACTAAAACCGATTTTGGACGTCTGATTGTTACAGATTGAGATGAACGAGCCGAGCACGTCTACGCCCGCAGATCCCGCACGCTCGCACGCTCGACCAACACGCCCGAGACGAGCGTACGGCTTCTGGAGCTCGGGGCTTCCAGACCTGCGACGACCTCATTGAGCGCACGGATGCCCAGCTCGCGGTGGCGAAACTTCACCGACGTCAGAATCGAGTTGGGAATCGTCTTGTAGAGCTCATCGTCGAAGCCGATCACGGACACGTCGTCGGGCACACTGAGCCCTTTGTCACGTAGAGCCATCATCACGCCGTTTGCCATGCAGTCGTTAGCGGCGAGGACCGCCGTGCAATCGGGTTTATCGGCAAGCACAAGGCCCGCGGCATAGCCACTATCCGCATTCCAATCGCCTTGCAGAGGCTCGGGTGGCTCAATGCCACGCGCCTCGAGTGCCGCACGCCAACCTTTCATACGGCACTGGCTCGACAGCGACTCTTTTTTACCAGAAACGAAGTACACGTTCTTGTGACCGTGGTCCAAAAAGTACTCGCACGCCATACGCGCGCCGCCCTCTTGGTCGTCACTGACGGTGGAGCAGGTAGGATGCTCCATCGGCGTGATAATCACCGTCTTGAGGTCTTTCGGCGCCTCAAAGGTATCAAAGTCATCGACCATCTGGCGCAGGTTGAAGATCATGCCATCAACAGGCAGCTGCGACATCCTACGCGCCGCTTCGGCAAGGGTCATCTTCTCCCCTGCGCGCTTCTTAATCATCGTGAGAGCAAATCCTCGCTCTTCGGCGGCATCGGCGATACCGTCAATCATGTCCACGGCACCGCCCGACAAGTGAAACATCACCACACCGATGCACCCGTAACGGCCCAACTTGAGTGAACGCGCGGCAAAGTTCGCCCGGAACCCAAGCGCCTCCATGGTCGCATGGACCCTATCGCGCGTCGACTCGCGCACGCTATCGGGCTCGTTGATCACGCGCGACACCGTCTTGAGAGAAACACCCGCGGCAATCGCCACATCGTTCATCGAGACGTTTTTCTTGTCCATCGTTGCCACTACTTCTCCAGTCGGTTTTACATCGCTTGTTTTTTGTGTTCTAGCATACACTACCTGCCCGACTGACAAATCAGCCGTTTATCGGACGATATCGACCGTTCACCCGTAAATCCTTGTTGCTCTTCCAAAAATGTCTTACGTTGTCATTAACGAAATGACAACGTTGTCATTTCACAATGCCTTCCTTAATCAGGAAGGTTTCCGGGCAGTCCTGACCATCCATCGACGACCAGTTCCATCCACATGCATCGCGCATCAAGTAGCAAAGGAGCTCTATGGACGCCATCGTAAAGATGCTCGAAAAGCATCAACCGTTCTTTGAGAAGATCTCGAGGAACGTCTACCTCCAGGCCATTAAGGACGGATTCCTTGGGTGTATGCCCATCGTCCTCACCTCTTCGATCTTCCTGCTCATTGCCACGCTTCCCGGCGTAGTCGGCGTCACGCTGCCCCAGCCGCTCATCGACTGGTGCAACAAGCTGTACAACTTCACCATGGGTGTTATGGGCATCATGGTTGCCGGCACCACTGCCAAGAACTTTACGGCTTCCATGAACCGTCGCATGCCCGCCGGCAAAGTGCTCAACGACGGCTCCACCATGGTGGCCGCCCAGTGCAGCATGCTTTTGCTCGCAGTCACGCAGTTCACCACCAAGCTCAACGGCTCCGAACTTTCGGTCTTCGATTGCACCAGCATGGGCACGCGTGGTCTGTTCTCGGCCTATATCGCCGCGTTCATTACCGTGTGGGTCTACAAATTCTGCGTCTCGCGCGATCTGACCATTAAGCTGCCCAAGGAGGTCCCGGGCGCCATCGCTCAGAACTTCCGCGACATCATCCCCTTTGGCGGCGCCGTCATCATCTGCGGCATCATCGATGTCGTCGTGCGCAACCTCATGGGCGTTCCGTTCTCCGAGCTGCTTATCAAACTGCTCTCCCCGCTCTTTACCGCTGCAGAAACCTATCCTGGCCTTATCCTTATCCAGGCAGCCACCGCATTCTTCTGGTTCATCGGCGTCCACGGCCCCTCGATCGTCCAGCCGGGGATCGACCCCATCCGTCTTGCCAACCAGGCCGAGAATCTGCAGGTTCTGCTGGCAGGCGGTCACCCCGCCCACTCCCTCACCTTTAACATGTCGCTCGTGGGTGAGTTCGGCGGCACCGGCGCCACGTTCATCGTGCCGCTTCTGCTGATTCTCTTCATGAAGTCCAAGCAGCTCAAAGCCGTCGGTAAGGCCTCGATTGTTCCTGTTGCCTTCGCCGTCAACGAACCGCTGCTCTTTGGCGCGCCGATGATCCTTAACCCCTACATGCTCATACCCTTTGTTGCCGCCGGCTGCGTCAACGTAAGTGTTGCCAAGTTCTTTATCGATAACGTGGGCATGAACGGCTTCTCCTTCGTGGTGCCTTGGGCCACCCCCGCCCCCATCGGTATCTTCATCACCACGAACTTCCAGCTTATTGCCCTGGTATTTGTCGCGATCATCATCTTGCTGGACGCCGTTATTTACCTGCCGTTCTTAAAGGCATACGATAAGCTGCTCTGCGACCAGGAGGCCGAGCGCGCCGCCGAGCTGGGTCTCGAGTCCGATGGTGCCGCTGCCATCGCCGCCAACGCCTCTGCGCCCGCTGTCGAGCAGACCGCCGCTGCCGTCGAGACGACCGTTGCCAGCGCCGATAGCAAGCCTGTTGCCGACCAGTCCGAGCCCGCCACCGACGCATCCGCTAAGAAGGACGTCGATGGCCTGAAGGTCCTCGTCCTGTGTGCCGGCGCCGGCACCTCTGCCATGCTTGCCAACGCCATCAAGGAAGGTGCTGCGCAGACTGGAGAGAACATCGCTTCCTCCGCAGGCGCCTATGGCCAGCACACTGCCATCATGGATCAGTACGACGTTATCGTGCTTGCCCCGCAGGTTCGTAGCTACTACAACGACATGAAGGCCGACACTGATCGCCTGGGCATTAAGCTGCTCGCCCCGCGCGGCAAGGAATATATCGACCTCACCCGCGACCCCGCCGGCGCCATCAAGTGGCTCCGCGAGAACCTCGACTAGTTCCTCCCTCTGTTGGTGCTCGGATCCCCAGTTCGGGCACCTCTCCCTATTCGTATCCCACAGAAAGGATGACTCATGACCAACCCCATGCAGTTCCCCGACGGTTTTGTGTTTGGCGGCGCCACCGCCGCTTACCAAGTTGAGGGCGAGACCCGCACGCACGGCAAGGGCAAAGTGCCCTGGGACGATTTCCTGGCAGCTCAGGGTCGCTTCTCCCCCGACCCCGCAAGCGATTTCTACAACAAGTATCCAGTCGATATCGACCTGTGCCAGCGCTTCGGCATTAACGGCATTCGTGTCTCCATCGCTTGGAGCCGTATCTTCCCCAACGGCACCGGCGAGATTAACCCCGAGGGCGTCGCTTTCTATCACGAGCTTTTCGCCACCTGCAACAATGCCGGCGTTATCCCCTATGTCACGCTCGATCACTTTGATACGCCCGAAGCCTTTTACCAGAACAGCGGCGAGGGCTTCTTGACGCGCACGACGATCGACGCCTTCGTCGAGTACGCCAAGTTCTGCTTTGCCGAGTTCACCGAGGTCAAGCACTGGTTTACCTTTAACGAGATTCCCGCGACCGCCGAGGGCAGCTTTATCGTCGGCAACTGGCCGCACGGCGAGAAGTACCGCCTGGACAAGGCCTTCCAGCTCATGCACAACATGATGGTGGCCCACGCCAAGGCTGTCGTCGCCTTCCATGAGGGCGGCTTTGAGGGCGAGATCGGCATTGTCCAGAACCTGGAGCCCAAGTATCCCCTCGACCCCAACAACGCCGCCGACTGCGAGGCGGCTCGCATGGCCGACGTCATCAACAACCGCTGGGTACTCGACGCCACCTTCCGCGGTCACTATGCAGCCGACACCATGGAGGCTGCGACCAAGCTGGCCCATATCGCCGGCGGCGAGCTCGACGTCCGCGACGAGGACATTGCCGCGCTGACCGCCGCGCTCCCCTACAACGATTGCCTGGGCGTCAACACCTACAAGTGCCAGTTCCTGCGTGCCGCCGAGGGCGAAAACGACATCAACCACAATGGCACCGGCGACAAGGGCTCCTCGCGCTGGTTCCTCAAGGGCGTGGGCGAGTCATGCGTGCGCGAAGGCGTACCCACCACCGATTGGGACTGGATCATCTATCCCGAGGGCCTCTACGACCTGCTGCTCCGCATTAAGAACGATTACCCCAACTACAAGAAGATCTACATCACCGAGAACGGCATGGGCTATAAGGACGACTTCGAGGACGGCTTTATCGACGACGCCCCTCGCATCGACTACATGCGCCAGCATCTCGCATGGATCCTCAAGGCAATCGACGGCGGCGTAAACGTCGACGGTTACTTTGTGTGGTCGCTGCAGGACCAGTTCTCCTGGACCAACGGCTACAACAAGCGCTACGGCCTGTTCTACATCGACTTCGAGACCCAGAAGCGCTATCCCAAGGCGAGCGCGTACTGGTACAAGAACGTCGCGGAGACCGGCCTGCTCATGGCCTAATTCAAGCCGCATACCCCCTGTCGGCCGCATGCGAATCCCTCCACGGGTTCGCATGCGGCCTTTTTTGTTTTGGCTCGACCCGAGCAGGCCGTTCGTCTCAATCTGTAACATCTAACAGGGATTTTCGGCCCCAATTGTTACAGTTTGAGATGAACGGGGGCACCCGGTTCGAAATGTCTAGATCTGTAACATCTGATTCGCTTTTGGCCGTCTAACTGTTACAGATCAAGACAAAGATGATGGCTGGGTAGACAAAATCTCGATCTGTAACATCTAGTCGAGTTTTTGGGTCCTAGCTGTTACAGATTGAGACAAATGCACAGGACAATCCCCCCAATCTGTAACATCTGGTTGGTGATTTCACCCCTACCTGTCACAGGTTGAGACAATTTGATAGTGGAGTCCTCATTTGCGCGTCATATCGCGTAGCGCTCACGCGTTGATTCCCCACAATGACAGGAGGTAAAAGTCCTCCCGCATCGCCTGTTGGCAATCCCATAGCGTTAGCTAGCAGATGACCTGCGTGTGTTCCTCGATGGCGGCACGATTCTCGGCGGCGATACCCGGTTCGCACACCACGGCATCCAGGCTGTCCAAGCGACAGAAGGTGTAGAAGTCGCGCTTGCCGATCTTGCTGGAATCGGCGATCAGATAGCGTGAGTCGGCCTTGCTAAAGGCGAGCTGCTGGATACGGCCCTCGTCCATGTTGGACGTAGATACGTCGCCATCCAGAATGCCGTTGGCGCCGATAAACGCCGCGTCGATGCCCAACGCACGCAGGGTATCCTCGGCCGTTGGTCCCACAAAAGCGGCGGTGCGGCGACGGTACATACCGCCCACGAGGCACAGGTCGCAGTCTTCGCGCGCCTCGAGCAGGTTAAACACCGAAAGCGAGTTGGTCACAATGCGCAGGCGAAATGCCGGCAGCATCGAGGCCATCTGCTCAACCGTAGTGCCCGTGCCCAAAAAGATGGTCGAGCCCTCCTCGATGAGCTCAACGGCGCGGCGCGCGATCTGCAGCTTTTCCTCGGCATGCTTAGTGCGCTTTTCGCTGTGCGAATACTCATGGCGCAACATAGCGTGGGGACGTCCCTGTGCACTACGGGCTCCACCGTGCACGCGCTCAATCTCGCCCAGGCTCGCAAGTTCTTCGAGGTCGCGGCGAATCGTCATGTCCGAAACGCCCAGTGCGTCCGAAATCTCCTTGACCGAAACCGTTCCCTGTTCCTCGAGCAGCTGCCGAACCTTATCCTGTCGCTCTGCCTTAATCACGATGAATCCTCGCCGTTCTTTGCGCGCATATCATTCAAACAGTAACGAACAAATTGTATCAGACTCGTGCGCGTCAAAAATGAACGCCCGCACAGCTCCAATCATCACTTTTTTGAGAAAAATACCCCCTGCTTTAGTGGGGTGTAGTGATAATCTCGCCTGTTCGCGCTACAGTTTGTCCGAAATACCTCGATGTTAGGAACCAAATGATCACTTCCGAGCTTTTCGGCACAGCGCCGTGCGGCACCCCCGTTCACCGTTACACCCTCAACGGGCCCGAGATCTGCGTTCGCATTATGGACTATGGCGCCACCGTGCTTGGTATCGATGTGCCCGACATTCCCGGCAACGTGCGCGATGTGGTGCTGGGCTTCGATAAGCTCGAGGACTACTTTGACAACCCCGCCTGCTTTGGCGCGACCATCGGTCCCGTGGCAAACCGCACCGCGGGTGCTACGATCACCATCGACGGCACGGACTGGCATATGCCGGCCAACGAGGGCGCCAACAACCTGCACAGCGATCTTGAGCACGGCCTGCATAAACGCGTGTGGGACGTTGAGCTCGACGAGGTCCACAATGCCGTGCGCATGACCACCTCGCTTAAGGATGGCGAGCTGGGCCTGCCCGGCAACCGAACCTTTACGGCTGTCTTTACCGTTACGCGCACCGGCGTCTTCCGCATCGAGTATGGTTGCGAGAGCGACCGCGCCACCTACGTGTCCATGACCAACCACACGTACTTTAACCTTGCCGGCCATAACGCCGGCATGGACTGCGAGCACTTCTTTGTTGCTAACGCTGCTCACTACCTGCCCATTAACGAGCAGAACATCCCCACCGGCGAAATTGCTCCGGTCGAAGGCACGCCGTTCGACTTCCGCGAGCTGCGTCCTGTCGCACCCGGCATGGAGGCCGACGATCCGCAGATTAAGCAGGCCCGTGGCTACGATCACTGCCTGTGCATCGATGGCTATCAGTACAGCCGTAACCTGCGGCGCGCCCTGCATGTCGAGGAGATGTGGACCGGCCGCGAGCTGGACTACTACACCACCGCCCCGGGCGTGCAGCTCTACACCGGCAACTGGCTGGGCGACGAGCACGCCAAGGACGACGCCAACTATGGCTGGGGTGCCGGCTTTGCCCTCGAGGCAGAGATGTACCCCGACACGCCGCACCAGCCGCTGTTCCCGCAGGGCATCGTGGGCCCGGGTCATCCCTACAGTAATGTGATTGAGTACCACTTTATGAGGCACTAAGTCCACAATGCGACATATCGCACAGCAACTCCCGCCGGCACCACCGCCGACGGGCGCTTTTTCATCTTTTGGGCGCTTTTTCGCTGTGACTCTATGAGTGGCATATCAAAACTATGCCCATTTACTACGTTTAGCACGGGATGCTCGACCATGCACCGGGTTTTTTAAATTCGCGAGCCGTCTACCTGCGGTTTTGTTATTCTCAAATTCGACATGCTCGGCGATAGCCGATCAAACGTAGTAAATGGACATAGTTTTTGACAGGCGGCATCGCGCGCGTCCCTCGCAAGGGCAAAATGATCCGTTTTCCTCCGTCCCCAAGGGATCAGTTGAACAGATTGCCGATGGGATCGGGGGCGGAACTGGGGAGATGGCGGATTTCTAGCTCTATACCGAGCTTTTGCAACTCTTTGAAGGCGGCGATGTCTGTATCGCCTACGGCAACGGCAGGCGTTGCAGAGCGCTTGCCCTCCCCCGCCCGCATATGGCCGATACTAATCTTGGTTATTGGCACACCGCCCTTAACCAGCGCGAGCGCATCGGAGGGTGAGGCCACCATGATCAGAATCAATTGGCGAGGCGTTGCGGTATGAATGATGTCGATGGCCTTTTGTACCGAGAAAAACCGCGTCCAAACGCCTTCTGGCGCCGCCACCCTCATGGGTGCCCATTGGCGCGAATCTGCCGCGATCTCATCGTTGACGATTAGGACAAGGTTGGAACCCACGGCTTCGTTCCACAGCTCAACGTCTTGTCCGTAAATGAAACGGTCGTCGATACGTGTGAGAAGGATCTTGGGTTGAGCCATGGCTGCCCCATTCTGTTTGAGACCCATACGAGCGGGACGTCGACCACCAACTCAACAGCTGGTCAAGCGCCAGATGGACGCCGCAGACATCACGCCTCTAATATTAGTGCATTTAAAGTGA
>CAJKEF010000008.1 GCA_905198825.1 uncultured Collinsella sp.
AAAGTGTCGCGGCCCTTGCTGGCCGCCTGCCGGCGTGCGACCCTGCGCGTCCAAGGAGCGCCGGGGCGGGTTTCAAGTCGGAGGGGCGCAGGCGTGCGGCATGGAATCGGGCATGGGCGCCGGGGCTTCCGGGCATGGGATGCAATCTGTCGGCGGCTGCTGGGGCGCTCGCGGGGTTTTATGTCGGAACGTCGCGGCGGGGACGGAGGCGCGTTTCCGAGTCGCGGTGCCGCGCCCCTAATAGGGACGGCCCCTCCAAAGCCGCTCACGATCGATATGAGCACGGGACCGCTGGCGGCGAGGCGGCTCTCCACATGGAACGGCTACGGTGCTGCGCGACACGTCCGTTGAGAGAAGGAGGCGAGCTGATGTTGAGCCACGAAGAGAAGTTGGAGCGCATCGAGCTCATCGATGCCGTGTGCGATGCCGGGAGGCTGGCGAGGGGCCTGGACCAGCTGCTCGAGTCCCTGGCGCATGCCGACCAGCTGGACCCGCTCGACGTCGAGGGGATTCTGGCCCTGAAGTCGATAAGTGAGAGGTGCGCCGAGCGCATCGGCGACGCCGCGCGAATCTTGGAGGCTCAGAACGAGGTTCTCTACGCCGAGGAATGGGCAAACGCCAAACCTCGCGAAAACGAGAGATGAGGACCCGAACGAAAGCGGCCATCCAAGCCCGATCAGGGCGTCCATCGCCGTCCGCGCTCATATAAAGCCTGGACATCGGCTGTCCTCGCATTCCCAGTGCCGCCGCGTGCCGTCGCGTTATAATGCTGCAAACGCATTTGTATTGCATTTCGAGCGATGGGAGCGCAGATGCCTGACAGCTACAAGGAGCTCATCAAGAGCAATCCCGACGAGACCGAGATCAGAAGCTTCCTGGTGGACGGCGACCAGGTCTCCGTGACCCTGCGCATCCCCGACACCCTGCGCGACGCGGCGAAGGAGGAGGCGGCCCTGCGGGGCATGAGCTTCTCCGCCTTCGTGCGCACCTGCATGATCGAAGAGCTCGCGAAGAAGGGGGCATAAACCCATGCAGCCAGACTTCTTCGACAACAGGGCACGCATCGTCAAGGACGACCTTGTCGCCAACATAGCCGACGGCGACCGCGTGGCGATAGCCGCGTCGGTGTTCTCCATGTACGCCTATCAGGAACTCGCCACCCAACTTGAAGGCATCGACGAGCTGCGCTTCGTCTTCACGTCGCAGGCGTTCACCAAGCAGCGCCCAGCGCGCGAGAAGCGCGAGTTCTACATCCCGCGCCTTTCCCGCGAGCAGGGCCTTTGCGGCACCGACTTCGAGATCAAGCTGCGCAACGAGCTCACACAGAAGGCCATCGCGACCGAGTGCGCCGACTGGATCCGCCGCAAGGCACGCTTCCGCTCCTTCGAGGGCGAGGGACGCATGAGCGGCTTCATGGATATCGACAAGACGGACGACAACGTAGCCTACATGCCCTTCGACGGCTTCACCACGCGCAAGCTCGGCTGCGACAACTCCGCGGACGCCCCCGACGTGACCATGCGCCTGGACGCCTCCCAGTCGCGCGCCCTGCTCAAGCAGTTCGACGACGCCTGGGACTCGGGCGAGCTCCACGACGTCACCGACGCCGTCATCGACGGCATCACGGCCATGTACCAGGAGAACGCGCCCGAGCTCATCTACTACATGGCGCTCTACCGCATATTCAGCGAGTTCCTCGACGACGTCTCCGAGGACGTGCTGCCCAACGAGGGGCTGGGCTTCCGCGACAGCCTGATTTGGAACAAGCTCTACGACTTCCAGAAGGACGCGGCGCTCGCCATCATCAACAAACTCGAGACCTACAACGGCTGCATACTGGCCGACTCGGTCGGCCTGGGCAAGACGTTCACCGCGCTCGCCGTGATCAAGTACTACGAGAGCCGCAACAAGGACGTGCTCGTGCTGTGCCCCAAGAAGCTGCGCGACAACTGGATCACCTACAATTCCAACGTCGTGAACAACCCCATCGCGGGCGACCGCCTGCAGTACGACGTGCTCTACCACACCGACCTCTCGCGCACGCGCGGCACGTCGGAGACTGGCCTGCCCCTCGACCGCCTGAACTGGGGCGCGTACGGGCTCGTCGTCATCGACGAGAGCCACAACTTCCGAAACGGCGGCGACTCGGCGTCGGAAGACAGGATGAACCGCTACCAGCTGCTCATGGAGAAGGTCATCAAGCAGGGCGTGAAGACCAAGGTGCTCATGCTCTCCGCCACGCCCGTGAACAACCGCTTCCGCGACCTGCGCAACCAACTCGCCCTGGCATACTGGGGCGACCCCGCCGGCTGGTCTGAGAAGCTGCGCCTGGAGAACGACATCGAGACGGTGTTCCGCAATGCGCAGACCGTCTACGCCCGCTGGTCGAAGTTGCCCGGCGAGCAGCGGACGACACGCGCCCTCACCGACATGCTCGACTACGACTTCTTCGAGGTGCTCGACCAGGTGACTGTGGCGCGCAGCCGCAAGCACATCCAGCGCTACTACGACATGAGCGCCATCGGGCCCTTCCCGAAGCGCCTGCCGCCGATATCGAAGCGCCCCAAGCTCTCGACGCTGGCGAACGCGATCAACTACCGCGAGATATACGAGGAGCTTGACTCCCTCGTGCTCGCCGTGTACATGCCGAGCTCGTACGTGCACCCCAGCAAGATGGAGAAGTACGCGAAGATGGGCGGCGGCGGCAACCTCACGCTCGGAGGGCGCGAGACGGGCGTGCGCCGACTCATGACGACGAACCTGCTCAAGCGCCTGGAGAGCTCGGTGTGCTCGTTCCGCCTGACGCTCGAGCGCGTGCTGGCGGCCATGAACGCCGCCCTCAAGACCATAGACGACTACCGCAGGGGCCTCGCCTCGGGTGCCAGCGTGGCCGACGGCGACCTGCCGGGCGGGTTCGACTTCGACCCCGACGACGAGAGCGGCTTCGAGGTGGGCGGCGCCACGAAGATCCTCGTCGAGGACATGGACTGGATGAGCTGGGAGCGCGACATCGAGGCGGACGTCGCCGTCATCGAGGTCCTGATCTCGATGGTGCGCGACATCGACCCCGCCCACGACGCCAAGCTCATCGAGCTGTGCGAGCAGATCCGAGGGAAGTCGCAAGGCCCCATCAACCCGGGCAACCGCAAGGTGCTCGTGTTCACCGCGTTCTCCGACACGGCGGACTACCTCTACGAGAACGTGTCTGCCTTCGCGAAGCGCGAGCTCGGCCTCGAGTGCGCCAAGGTCACGGGCGACGGCTGCGCCTGCACGATAAAGGCCGTGCCCCCGCACATGCAGGAGGTGCTCGCCTGCTTCTCGCCCGCGTCGAAGGAGCGCGACGTGGTGGCGCCGCAGCTTTCCGGCTGCGACGTGGACATCGTTATCGCCACCGACTGCATCTCGGAGGGCCAGAACCTCCAGGACTGCGACTACCTGGTGAACTACGACATCCACTGGAACCCCGTGCGCATCGTGCAGCGCTTCGGCCGCGTGGACCGCATCGGCTCGAAGAACGCCCGCATCCAGCTGGTGAACTACTGGCCCGACGTGGAGCTCGACGAGTACATCAAGCTCAAGGCGCGCGTCGAGGAGCGCATGCGCATCACCGTTATGACGTCCACCGGCGACGACGACTACATCAACGCCGACGAGACGGGGGACCTGGAGTACCGCCGCCAGCAGCTCGAGCAGATGCGCGACGAGGTCGTGGACCTTGAGGACGTCTCGGGCGGCGTGTCCATCACCGACCTGGGCCTCAACGAGTTCCGCATGGACTTGGTGGGCTACTACCGCGACAACCCCGACGTCGACCGGCTCCCGAGCGGCATCAACGCTGTGGTGGAGGGCGACGAGCCCGGCGTCGTCTTCGTGCTGCGCAACGTCAACAGCAGGATCGACCGCGACGGCGCGAACCACCTGCACCCGTTCTACGTGGTTCGCATGGGGTCCGACGGGTCCGTGATCCGCGGGCACCTGGAGCCCAAGGCGGTGCTCGACGACATGCGCCTTTTGTGCCGCGGCAAATCTGAGCCCGATATGGCGCTCTGCCGCGCCTACAACCGCGAGACCAAGAACGGCCGCGACATGCGCCGCGAGGCGGGGCTCTTGCGCGACGCGGTGGCGTCGATCGTGGACTCCAAGGAGGAGTCCGACATCGACAGCTTCTTCGCCGGCGGCACGACGGGCTTCTTGGAGAACGACATCGAGGGGCTCGACGACTTCGAGCTCGTGTGCTTCCTGGTGGTGAGGCCCAGATGCTAGGGCTTCCGAGCACGACCGAGGTGGGCCGCCGCATACCTAAGGAGGCCTTCTACGGCCGTCTGAAGGTGAGCGCCGCGCTGCGCCAGTCCTTCATCGACGACGTCGAGCGCTTCACAGTCGCAAACTCGATAAAGACCTCCACGACTGGTATTCCCGACGGCGAGCGCGTGCACGAGGTGCTCGTGGTGGAAGTGGTGCTCAAGGCCCGCCGCGTCCCCGAAGAGGTGCTGGCGCTTGTGGCTCAGGCGAACCCCCATAAGTTGCTGTTCGCGTGCACCTTCGACGACGAGGTTCGCCTCGCGGTGATGCTCAAGGGAATCGCTGTGGGAGAATGGCAGAGCGTCGATGATGCTTCCCTCACACTGAAAGCGACGAGCATGGACGGGGTCTGGGACTCGATCGCTTCGCAGGTAGCGTATGGCGATACGGGCAGCGAGACCGCTACCGTGGAAGAGCGCTTCGCGGCGGACGCCAGGCTCAAGACGCTTCGCGAGGAGCTTGCCAAGACCGAAGCCCGCGGTCGCAAGGAGCGGCAGCTGGCGCGAAAAAACGCGCTATTCGACCAGGTACAGGAACTCAAACGGCAGATTGCCGCCATAGAGGAAGGCAGATAGATGGAAAAGATCGAGCTAGGCACGCCCGACGGTGCCGTTGAAAACATCGAGAAGATTGCCGAGCTGTTCCCGCAGGTGGTGACCGAGGTAGAGAACACCGACGGCGAGCTTGCACGCGCCGTTGACTTCGACGCGCTGCGCGATCTTTTGGGTGATGTGGCCGAAGGCCAGCGCGAGCGTTACCAGTTCACTTGGCCCGGCAAGCGCGAGGCCAAGGCCGAGGCGCGCCGCCCTATCTACAAGACGATGATTCCCGAGCCCGGCAAGTCCAAGGATTGGGACACCACCGAGAACCTCTACATCGAGGGTGACAACCTAGACGCGTTAAAGATCCTGAAAGAGACCTACGCCGGCAAGGTGAAGCTCATATACATCGACCCGCCTTACAACACGGGCCATGATTTCGTCTACGACGATGACTTTGCCAAGACGCGCGGCGAGTACAACGCCGAGAGCGGCGACTATGACGAGGAGGGCGGCCGCCTGGTCGCCAACACCGAGGGCAACGGCCGGTTTCACTCGGACTGGTGCTCGATGATTTATCCGCGTCTCACGCTCGCGCGCGATCTGCTCGCTGCCGACGGCACCATCTTCATCAGCATTGACGAGAACGAAGCTAATAACCTTGAGAAAATCTGTGACGAGGTATTTGGGCGTGCAAATTTTCTTACACGCTTTATCTGGAGAAAAGTGGATAGTCCCAACGACAACCACGTCGTTATCACGCCTGATCACGAATACATTTTTGCCTATTGCAAAAATGCGGCAACGGTTACCTTGCGTCAGCGTAGGGCACCTGAGCTCGTTGATGCCTACAATGGGCCGGACGAAAACGGCAGATATTGGCGCGACAGGCTTCTCCGCAAGAACGGAAAAAACAGCCTTCGCGCCGACAGGCCAACCATGTATTACGCGCTTACGGCACCGGACGGCTCGGAGGTTTGGCCTATTCGGGAGGACGGGCGCGAAGGCTGCTGGGCCGCTGGGCCCAGCAGCCTCAAAGAAATCGATGCTCGCGGAGATTTGATTTGGAAGCAGAGAGACGGCAAATGGGTTCCGTATACTCGTGAATATGCTGCCGACAACCCAACGAAACCTTGGATGACGATCTGGAACGATTTGCCAGCTATGCGGCAAACAAAGGCAGGCATGAAAGACCTATTCGGCATTTCAAACGTTTTCGATACGCCCAAGCCGCCTGCCTTGATTCAGCGCTGCATGGAGCTTGGAGGAGTAAAAGAAGGCGAGATTGTTCTCGACTTCTTCTCGGGATCGGCTGCCACTGCGCATGCTGCTTTGGATTTTTATTCCAACGAGGAAGTAGCTGCCAAGTGGATTCTTGTGCAAATTCCGGAACTCCTCGATGAGGGAGCGGAAGCACGGCAATTCGGCTTCAAGTCGATTTGCGATCTTGGCGAGGAGCGCATCCGCCGTGCGGGCGAGAAAATCGCCAATGAAATCGATGAATCCAATAAGCAGCTCGAGCTCGGCGCCGAGCCAAAGCCTTATCCCGACCTGGGCTTCCGCGTGCTGCGCATCGACTCCTCGAACTTCAAGGACTTCTACCTCACGCCTGGCGAGACCTCACAGGAGAGCCTCTTCGACTT
This sequence comes from uncultured Collinsella sp., assembly GCA_905198825.1. Classification (GTDB taxonomy): domain Bacteria; phylum Actinomycetota; class Coriobacteriia; order Coriobacteriales; family Coriobacteriaceae; genus Collinsella. Next base: position 6,485 of record CAJKEF010000008.1, read on the forward strand.
CGCTGACAACGTGAAGGAGGGGCGCTCTGAATTGGATCTGCTCTTCGAGGTGCTGCCAAAGCTCGGCATCCCGTACTCCGCGAAGATCGAGGAGCGCGTGCTCGCCGGCAAGAAGGTCTTTTTCGTTGACGGCGACAAATTGGCGGCCTGCTTCGATGCGAACGTCGGCTCCGACACCATCGAGGAGATGGCGAAGGCCAAGCCCTGGTATGCTGTCATCCGCGACTCATCCATGGCCGACGACGCCACGCACGCCAACTACGAGGAGCTCTTCCGCACCTACAGCCCCGACACCGTTCCCCAAGTGATTTAAGGCGTCGACATGAAGTTCAAGTTCAAAGTACAGCAGTACCAAACCGACGCCGCAGATGCGGTGACCTCGGTCTTCGAGGGGCAGCCCAACCAGGGCGCCTCCGTCTACCTGCGCGATCTGGGCCGCAAGCCCAAGCGCGCGCAGGGCGAGATCGACTTCGGCGACGAGAGCACCGAGGGGTATGCCAATGCCCCCGTTGCGCTTTCAGGTGCCGACATACTGGCAAACGTGCGAGCGGTGCAGCGACGCAACCAGATCCCCGAGTCGGAGGAGCTCTTCTGCGGCATGGGGGCTTGCCAGCTGGACGTCGAGATGGAGACGGGCACCGGCAAGACCTACGTCTACACCAAGACGATGCTCGAGCTCAACCGCCTGTACGGCTGGTGCAAGTTCATCGTGGTGGTGCCATCGGTCGCCATCCGCGAGGGCGTGGCCAAGAGCCTGGAGAACACCCAGGAGCACTTCTTCTCCCAATACCACAAGAAGATCAGGTTCTTCATATACGACTCGGACAACCTGACCGAGCTTGATGCGTACTCCCAATCGAGCGACGTCAACTGCATGGTCATCAACATGCAGGCGTTCAACGCGTCGATGAAGGAGGGCGCCAAGAACAAGGCGGCGCGCATCATCTTCGACGAGCGCGACGAGTTCAGCAGCCGCAGGCCCATCGACGTTATCGCTGCGAACCGCCCCATCGTCATCTGCGACGAGCCCCAGAAGATGGGAAAGAAGGGAGGCGCGACCCAGAAGGGCATCGCCCGCTTCAACCCTCTGTTCGTGCTGAACTATTCGGCAACGCACAAGGAGAAGCACGACCTGGTGTATGCCCTGGACGCCCTGGATGCCTACAACCAGAAGCTTGTGAAGCGCATCGAGGTCAAGGGCTTCTCGCTCAAGAACATGCGCGGTACCGACGGCTACCTGTACCTGCGTGACATCATCGTGAGCAAGAGCCGCGCCCCGGAGGCCGTCATCGAGTTCAAGTACATGGGCGCGGGCGGCAAGGTCCGCAAGAAGACCCAGCGGTTTTGCGAGGGCGATAGCATCTATGACGCAAGCGGGTCCACCAAGCTCGAGGCGTATCGAGTCTATACCATCGCAAGCGGCAACGATGGTGTGGTGCCACCGCAGGACGGGCGTCCCGGTTACGTCCGCTTCCTGGACAGCTCCATTGGCGACAATGGCCGCATCTATATGGGCGAGGTCTACTGCGACTCCGCGGCGGATGACATCCAGCGCATTCAGATTCGCGAGACTATTAAGAGCCACCTCCAGAAGGAGGAGGCCCTGTTCCGCCGCGGCATCAAGTGCCTGAGCCTTTTCTTCATCGACCAGGTGGCGAAGTACCGCGACCTCTCCGGCAACGGCAAAACAGTGGGCTACGGCAAGATCTTCGAGGAGGAGTACGAGGCCATCGTCTCCGACAGATTGAAGCACCCCACGCAGGACGACATCCTCGACCCCTCGTACACGCAGTACCTCGGGCGATTCGAGGCGCGCTCGGTGCACTCCGGCTACTTCTCTGTGGACAAGAAGGGCAACGCCGTCGAGTCGAAGGCCGAGAAGAAGGCGGAGCGCGAGGACGGCATCGGCATCAACGACGACGACGCGAAGCGCGCATACGACCTGATCCTGCGCGATAAGGAGCGCCTGCTCTCGTTCGATGAGCCTGTGCGCTTCATCTTCAGCCACTCGGCGCTGCGCGAGGGCTGGGACAACCCGAACATCTTCCAGATATGCACGCTCAAGGAATCGGGCTCCGAGACGAGCAAGCGCCAGGAGGTCGGCCGCGGCATGCGCCTGGCTGTCGACCAGGACGGCAACCGCCAGGACGCAGCGCTGCTGGGACCCGACGAGGTGCACCGCGTGAACCTGCTCACCGTGATCGCGTCGGAGAGCTACGAGACGTTCGTGAGGGATTTGCAGACCGACATAAGCAAGAGCCTGCGCGAGCGCCCGAGGAAGGTGGAGATGAACCTGTTCAGCGGGCGCGACGTCGTGCTCGACGGCGAGACGGTCTCCTTCACCGAGGAGGAGTCGAAGCGCATTTACAAGGCTCTTTACAAGTGCGACCTCATCGATGACGACGACAAGCCGACCGCCGAGTTCCGCAAGGCCGTCGAGGGCGGCACCTTCGTGGAGTACTTCGTCGTGAAGCTGCCTGAGGGCATCGCCGACACCGCACACGCAAAGGCCGTCGAGGCGCTGGTGAGGAGCGTCTACGACGCGCACGCGCTCGACGGCATGATCGGGCGCGCCCAGGAGAAGATCACCGAGAACACGCTGACCGATAACTTCGCCAAGCGCGAGTTCAAGGAGCTGTGGGCGCGCATCAACCGCAAGCATGCCTACACGGTGAGCTTCTCGGACGACGAGCTGAGGCGCAAGTCGATAGAGCGCATCAACGGCGATTTGCGCGTGAGCAGGCTGCAGTACACCCTGACGGTCGGCGGGCAGAAGGCGCAGGCCACGCGCGACGAGGTGCAGGGCGGCTCGTCGTTCGGCCGTACGCAGACCGAGACCCGCGACGTCGACGCTGGCACTGCGTCCGTGGGCGTGACCTACGACCTCGTGGGCGAGGTGGCGCAGGCCGCCGCCATCACGCGCAGGAGCGCCGCGGCGATCCTCGCCGGCATCGACGCCAACGTGTTCGGGCTCTACCGCGTGAACCCAGAGGAGTTCATCAAGAAGGCGGCGGCGCTCATCGTGTCGGAGAAAGCGACGATGGTGGTGGAGCACATCAGCTACCACGAGATCGACGACGTCTACGACGAGGCCATCTTCACCGAGCGCATGCCCGACAACGCGAGCAAGGCGTACGAGGCCAAGAAGAACATCCAGCGCTTCGTGTTCCCCGACTCCGACGGCGAGCGCAGGTTCGCCGAGGACATGGACGCCGCCGCCGAGGTGGCGGTCTACGCGAAGCTACCGCGCTCATTCCAGATTCCCACGCCGGTAGGCAACTATGCCCCCGACTGGGCCATCGCCTTCAAGGAGGGCAGCGTGCGCCACGTGTTCTTCATCGCGGAGACAAAGGGCACCATGGACACGCTGGAGCTCTCCGGTGTGGAGAACGCCAAGATCGCCTGCGCCAAGAAGCTCTTCAACGAGATGAGCACCGGCGACGTGCGCTACCACAACGTGGCGACGTACGAGGACCTGCTCGAGGTGATGGGCAGGATGAGCTAAGCCACGCTTATGAACCATAAGGAGAACCAGGAAAAGGCAGAGCTTTCGATTTATCAGCAGGCGTTGAAGGTCGCGAGGGCAAAAGGCGGAGAAGCGAGAAGGAACGTCGCCCGACTGTCGGGCGACGCCCGCCCATTCGATAGGCCCGATATTCTCATCACGGCCGAAGGCGGGAGAAGAATAGTCGGTTTAGAGCACTTCCGCGTTGACCACCATATCGGGAGGGGCAAGAAGGTTGAATCTAAGTCCGCGAGGTTCTCTTCGGATGCGGAGCGGTTTCGAAAGCAACACGAGGATGCAGCTCGCAGGGGCGCTCTGGCAGAAGAGGCTTACCGAGGGTTCGGCGATTTGATCAGCCGGGCGATACGGGAGCAATCGAACGCCTGCGTTGACGACATCAGGGCTTCGCTCGACGCGGGGCTGTTCGGCAAAGACGGTCGCGGGCATGCGTTCAAGCTCGATGCGTATCGCGAGAATATAGTGCAGATTGACGCCAATGCCGATATCCGCCTTGGATTCCTGATCGAGCTCCATGCGGATTTGCGCCAATGGTTCCTCAATGATGGCTTTAAGGAGACTAAGGTATCTCCAGGTCAGTTCCCAATAAGTTGCGAAGCCTATGGGCTTCTCAAGAAGGCATCGGCTCACGTTGACTGGATCGTGCTTGCGTTTTGCCCGCTTTACGGCGATGAGGTGAGAGACGCCGCGATTATCAGATGCTGCAACGGCATGTTCGAAACGAGCGCCGCTCGACAAGGCATAATCCAGACACCATATTTGGGCCTTGGAAAAGAAACGCCTTTCGGCAAACAGGATAGACAAGGAGAGGTTGAGTTCGGCGTCGGAAACGACGGCATTGATTATCTGGTCGAAAACACGTCCGAGCAGATGGACGCCATCGAGTTGTTCAACAACGCGATAAGCGGAGCCGCCGAAGCGCTCAATCTAGCGCGGAAAGGAAAACCCTTTGCCGCGACGACGTCAGTTCAGCTTGCCTACGACATAGCAAAAGACTCCTTGAAGCACAAAAACGGGAATGTTGAGCCGCAGGATGCCCTTAAGGCGATTGGCAGAATGGATCCATCAGGGATGAGCGCGCGGATGGAGAACTGGCGGAAGCAGTGGCTCATCGATAACGTATAGCTCAGTTTTCGATTGATGCGGACGAGGCGCTCTGCGCGCCAACGATTTGATAGGAATGCAATGAAATACAATCTCGACAAGCTGAAGAAAGTCGATCTGCGCGACGTATGGCCGCACGAGGCGCTTGACTTCACCAGATGGCTCTCCGAGGAGCCCAACCTTGCCATACTGAGCTCGGCAGTCGGCATCGAGCTCGAGCTTATAGAGACCGAGTCGTCAGTGGGCTCGTTCAACGTCGACATCTATGCGCAGGAAGCCGGCACCGGACGCAAGGTGATCATTGAGAACCAGCTCGAGGACACCAACCACGACCACCTAGGCAAAGTAATCACCTACGCCGCCGGCAAGGGTGCTGAGGTCGTCATATGGGTGGTGGCCCGCGCACGCGACGAGCACCGTCAGGCCATCGAGTGGCTCAACCAGCACACCGACAGCGACTTCGGGTTCTTCCTGGTCGAAATTGAGCTGTGGGCGATAGGCGACTCGCTCCCCGCGCCGCGGTTCAATGTCGTGGAGCAGCCCAACGAGTGGACGAAGGCTATCAAGCTCAGCGAGGGCCTCTCCGAGACCGAGCGCGTGAAGCTCTCGTACTGGACCAAGTACCGCGAGGTAGCTCAGGCGACTCCCGAGTTTTTGAAGGTTTTCAACCCACAGAAGCCCTCGAAAGACCACTGGACCACTTTGCGCTGCGGCACGTCCGCCTATCACATCGGCCTGCTTATAGACACGCAGCGCGGCCGCATTGGCATCGAGTTTTACGTGCCCGACGACAAGGAAATCGGCCACAAGGCCATCGACAACGCCGATTTGTTTGAAGAGCGTCTCGGTCTTGCGGCCACGCCCTTCGACGCCAAGAAGGCATCGGGGCTTCGCTTCTATAAAGACGGCTGCAAGATCAAGAACAACGAGACCGCCTGGCCGGGATTCATATCGGAGCAGCTCGAGTGGGCTCTCGCCATGAAGAAGCTAATCGCCGAACTGGGGCTTTAGGCGTCAACCGCGTCCCATTCCGAAGATGCTTGCGGTGTTGGATTCTGCATCCATGATGGTTGTCTCTGGCTCTTCTAAAGATGCGAGCTGCTGCCGCGGTTCAGAAGATATCGAATCGCCAACCCCCTCGCCGAGAGCCAGAAAGAACCTCATCACCAGCTCGATCCTCTGCTGCAGGGACTCGCTCAGCTCGCCGTAGGAGGCCGCCAGCCGGACCTCCTTGGCCAACGACGTCATCGAGCCCTTCAGCGCCTTCTGAACGCTCACGGAGGGCCTCACCTCGACCTGGGTATCGGTGAGCTTGGCGATGATGTAGTCCTGCCTGTTCATGCCGCTCCAGGCTGCCATCTCGCATATGAGCTTGCGCTCCTCGGGCGTGCAGCGGAACGCCATCGTCTTGCTGCGCTTGCGGGCGCTGTTCTCGCACGGCATCCTTCTTACCCCCTCGCCCCGTCGAGCGCGGCGGCCATCTCGTCCTGCTTCGTGGGGAACAGGTGCGCGTATCGGTAGGTGATGTCAACCGCCTCGTGGCCCATGCGCTCGGCGATGGCAAGCGCGGAGAAGCCCATCTCGATCAGCAGGCTCACATGGCTGTGGCGTATGTCGTGTATGCGGATGCGCTTCACGCCAGACGCCTTGCATCCTCGCTCCATCTCGTGGGCCAGGAAGTGCTTGGTAACGGCGAACAGGCGCTCGTCGGGGGCGACGTCGTCGCGCATCTCGATGAAGTCCGCCATCTCGTCGCGCAGGAAGGCGGGCATGACGATCGTGCGCACGGACTTGGGCGTCTTGGGGTCGGTCACGGTGTCAACGCCGTTGAGGCTCTGGTACGACTTGTTGATGCGCAGCCGCGAGCTCTCCAGCATGAAGTCGGACGGCGTGAGCGCCAGGAGCTCGCCGCAGCGTATACCCGTCCAGTACAGCAGCTCGAAGGCGTGGAATGAGAGAGGCTTGTCCATGACGGCCTCGCTGAACCTCAGGTACTCGTCCTTGGTCCAGAACTGCATCTCGCCGCCCTTCTTCGAGCCTATCTTGTCGACCCTGCGCACCGGGTTGTCGCTGAGGCCGTAGTAGCGCTCGGCGTGGTTGAAGATGGCGTTGAGCTGGTTGTTCACCGTGCGCAGGTACGTCGGCGCCCAGGGCTTCCCGTCGGCGTCCCGGTGCTCGGTGAGCTCGTTTTGCCACCTGATGACGTCGATCGGCCTCACGTCGCACATGCGCATGTCCCCGAAGAACGGCACGAGCTTGTCGTTGATGATGTACTCCTTGGTGATCCACGTGTGCTCGCGTATGCGCGGCTTCACCTCGGAGGCGTACACCTCGACGAACTCGGAGAACGTCATGTCCATGGCCCCGCCGTTAAGGCTCTTGAACTGGCTCTCCCACACTGCGGCCTCCACCTCGGAGGAGAAGCCGCGCTTCGTCTTGTGGCGCTTCGAGCCGCGGGCGTCGCGGTAGTAGCACTGCACGTAGAACGTGCCGTTGTTGTCATCCCTGTACACGGGCATGTCAGTCCACCTCCGGGAAGTACAGTGCATCGAAGACGTCGCTTCGAACGCGCCCGCGGATGACCACGCGCCCGCGCGCCTCCTGCTCGGCGTTTATCTTCCTGATCACCTCGTAGGCGCTGCCTTTCTTGATCCTCAGCAGCTCCGCGACCTCGTCGGCGTCCAGCATGTGCGGCCTCGGCGTCTTCGCCACCTTCTCGTCCATGGCTCCTCCAATCAATGGCGTACGGATACGTACGGTTCACAGATTCAGAGTAAACGTACATATCTGTACTGTCAATAGAATTGCGTACATTTGCGTACGCTGATAAGATGTGCTGGTACGTAATTCCAGGAGGAGGGCTCATGTCCGTAGGCGAGAACATAAGGCGGTACCGCAAGTCGCGCGGCATGACGCAGGCGCAGCTCGCCGAGGCGGTCGGCCTGACCGAGGGGGCCGTGCGCCACTACGAGAGCGGCATCCGCGCCGTGAAGCCCGAGCTGCTCGAGTCCATCTCCGCGGCGCTCGGCGTGTCCGTCAACGCCCTCAAGGATTACGGCGTCGAGACTGCGGGCGACCTCATGTCGCTGCTCGTGCGGCTCGAGGACTCCTTCGGCATCGTGCCCGCAGCCGACGGCACGGGCCTCTCCCTGAACCCCAAGGCGCCGCACGCGCCCAAAGCCGCGATGGCGATCGAACTGTGGGCAGAGAAGCGCGCGCAGCTCGAAAACGGCAAGATCGACGCCGACGAATACGAGGACTGGAAAGCCTCGCTGTAGCGGCTCTCCGCATTTCGCGATCAACGCAACCGAATCAGGACGGTGGACCAGGCGGCGAGCGCCGCTCGGGCCTGCGTAAGCTGAGTTTTTACTCCCCATTGCATGCCAAGGCATTTCCGGCGCACCTGGGGAGTAAATGACGCGGTGGCTTACACGGCGGCACGCGGCAGTACGCCGCGGCATTTCCCCTGGTTACTCCCGTTTTCATTGAGGCGGCGAGATTCTTTACTCCCCATTAACCACCTGGGAAAACGCTGTGAGAAGACCGCCGAAAAGCCTATTGAGTTCGATTTGAGTTTCACAGGCCCCGAAACGGCCCCGTTTGGCTCTCGGAGACAAAAATCGCGCGTCTACTCACTTGGGATGAATCCTTACTCCCGTTCCTCCGAATGCCGCACCGTGCCTTGCCGTCTTGAAACACGGGGGAGTAAATTGCGAAATCGCAGGTGAAAGGGAGTAAAACGACAAAGAAAAAGCCTCCGTCCCAACGCGGGAACGGAGGCTCGGTTATCGTATTTACTCACCGCCGTCGCTGGCGGCTTTGCCATGACTCTCGTACGAAACGAAACTCAGCGGCACAGTGCGGCACTCAAAATGCAGGTCAGAACCCTATCAGCTACTCCCACTCGATCGTCGCGGG
>CAJKEF010000009.1 GCA_905198825.1 uncultured Collinsella sp.
TACCGAACGCGAGGAGTTTGCGACCGGAACGGCTCCCACCTACAAGAACAACAGCGTCTGGAAGTTCTACGGCACCAACAACACCAAGAAGACGGAGAACGACGACAAGGACAAGGACGAGAACGAGGACGAAGAGGAAACCACCACCACAACGACTACCACGACGACCACGACCACCGAGACCACGGGCGGCGACACCACCGGCGGCACCGGATCCACTGGTGGTTCGACCGGCGGCGATGGCGGCACGCCTACGCCCACGCCCACTCCCGACCCCTCGCCCACGCCTGACGATACGGTCGGCTAGAAATCATCCGGCCATAAGCAACAAGGCCCCCGAGCAGCTTATTAAACTGCTCGGGGGCCTTTTTAGTTTAAAGCGACCTGATGGGCGGTCTTTATACCGGCAGACAAAAAAGGGGGGCACCGACCATCGTCGATACCCCCTTACAGGCAACTATGTAAGCGCGCGCAGGGCCGAGCGCACGACCCGCACGCCTACTTGCGAGAATTGCTCAGCTTATTGATCAGCGCCTCGAGACGCTCGCCGTCCTCGGCCGTCTGGGCAATAACCAAAATCGTATCGTTGCCGGCAAGCGAGCCAAGCACATCGGGCAACTCTGCCGCATCAACGGCGGCGGCGATGCCGGAAGCCGTGCCAGGCTGAGCCTTGATCATAACCAGATTATCGGTACGCAGAACGCCCGTTACGAGCTCGGAAACCATACGCTGCAGGTGCAGGTCCTCTGCCAGAACATAGATACCCTCGGGGAGCTTACGCAGCCCCATATCGGCAATATCGCGAGAGACAGTCGCCTGCGTGCAATCAAAGCCCATAGCGCGGAGCTCATCGACCAGCACGCGCTGCGTGCGGACGTCCTTATTGCGCACAATATCTCTAATGGCATCCTGGCGCCCATTGCGTTTTTTAGCCATACAAACCCTCTCTCCAAAAGATGGCGGAGACAATCAATCAGTGATTGAATAGTTTAACGCTATTTGAAGGCTTTTGTGTATAAGAACGCATTTCGAAACAATTCTATGCAAATTTATTTCGTAATGAGCCGTTTAGGCGGTTTTTGCGCCCGTCCGGTTAAGAAAAGCCGCCAGATGCGTACACATCACGCAGCGCGCGGGCTTGGCGCTGGCGATCGGCCCAAACAACAGACCGAGTCCCCGATGGTTGTCTTTGAGCGCGGCGACCATCTGACGGGTTCGAGGCGCATCGAGCATATCACGCATGCGGGCGGAACGCTCAATTGACGACACCCCATGCGGGCTCAGACACAAATTCTCGATGCAGGCGACCAGTCCGGCAAAGTAGAACTTTTGGCTTGCCAGCTTGAGCCGACCACCGCTATCTGCTTCCGAGAGTGAGTCCGCAAGCTCGTCGAGCGCTCGAGTGTCATCGGATATCCTGGCATACATGGTGGGATCAAAGGCATCTGTAAGCTTAGGTGCCACCGCGTGGAAACAAGCGTCGCCGCAGCCGGACACGAATCGTGCCTGCGAGAGCGCATAAGCCATAAACTCAACCGTACGGTACGCCTTGCCGCGCGACAGGCATGCCTCAAACAGCGGACGGCTATACATCACGCCAGAGGTCTGAGCGACTAGGCCGCCCAAAATCAACTGGGGCAGCCCAGTCACCATAGAAGACTCGTCTTCTATGGCGATAGAGGCAGCATCCAAGACGCGCGAATGACGCTCGCGATGCGCATCGTATCGATCGAGCGACACCGAGGGGAGCACAATGTCTGCCGCAGTATCGCACGCGATATCGACCATCTTGGAAAGGGCCTGCGGAGCAAACCACTCATCGGCGTTCATGGCGATGATTTGAGAGCCGCGCGAGGCATCAAAACCGGCACGAATACAAGCGCCGCGCTTCGCGTCCTCGACGTCAATCAAATCAATATGGATGTCCCTGTCGGCAGCAACTTGAAGCGAATGGCGCACACCGGGCGCAGCATCGCGGCAGACAACGACAATCTGCAAATCGTAGAGGTCTTGGTTCTGGATACTCTCGAGCGCACGCATCGCATAGCTGGGCGAACCTTCTACCACAAGGATCACCGAAAGTCGCGGATGCGAGCCACGTCGAACCAAGTTATCCATCCTCTCGACAGCAATGAATCAAACTGTCGTTCATGGTACACCCCGGCAATAAAAGCAATGAGACACCGGTTGCACTGCACGCCAAGAACAGATGTTGCACACGCGCAGCCCACAGATGACAGGTGCCGACGAACGGCGCGTCGAGCCCTCCCCTAGTCGAGCACGACAAGCTCGGCGGGATCGTAATCCACGCCCATAAACGTAAGGCCGCAGGCAGGAGCCGTGGGGCCCGCAGCGGTACGATCGCAAGCATCGATGACCTCGCGCATCCACTCGGGTTCACGGCGATGCATGCCAATCTCGACAAGCGTGCCAACGATCGTACGGACCATCGAATGCAGAAACGCATTGCCCTCGATGGTAAACGTCAGGATGTCCTCGCCAAACGCAACCTCATGGCCAAACTCGGCGCGCATTACGCAGCGGTGCGTAGGTTTGCCCACGGCAGAAGCAACCTTGCAAAAGCTTTTAAAGTCCTGCTCGCCCAAAAGCGCAGGGCAGGCGGCCGCCATCGCATCGACGTCGAGGGGACAGCGATGCCACCACACGGCACCGCGGGACAACACGGGGCGCGCATCGCGATCGGCAATACGGTATGTATACGTACGGGAACGCGCGTCAAAGCGTGCAGAAAAGCCTTTACGGGCCCTGTAGACCTCGTTGATGGCGATATCTTTGGGCAGCAGGGCATCCATAGCCCGCAGCCACCTACGGCGCGTACACGCGAGCTCAGCGTCCGTTACGGGAACGCTGATGTACTGAGCCACGGCATGCACGCCGGCATCGGTACGCCCCGCGCACGTCAAATCGATCGGGCGGCGAAGCAGCGTCTCGATGGCTCGACGCAGCTCGCCCGCAACCGTCGTCTGTCCCGGCTGCTCGGCAAATCCGCTATACGACGAGCCATCATAGGCCACACGAAATACGAGCGTGGCGTCAAGCTCGGAAATCAAATTGAAATCAGACGGGGCAGTCATGGGCGCTCCCAACAAACAAGTAACGGTATCGCGACAAAAAAAGAGGGGTACGCGAACGTACCCCTCGAATATAGCCTATGCAGACAGAATGTCTACTCAGCGGTCTCCTCAGCAGGAGCCTCCTCGACAGCCTCGACCTTCTTGGGAGCAGCGGCCTTCTTGGGGGCCGGAGCAGCCTTCTTGGCCTTAGGCGTGCAAGGCTCGGTGACGAGCTCCATGATAACGATAGGAGCGTTATCGCCCTTACGGTTACCGAGCTTCATGATGCGGGTGTAACCGCCGTTGCGGTCCTGCCACATGCCCTGAGCAGCCTTGTCGAAGATCTCGGCAACGAGCTGCTTATCGCCGAGCTTGGCGATAGCCAGACGACGAGAGTGCAGGTCGCCCTTCTTGGCCCAAGTGATGATCGGGTCGACGACCGAACGCAGCGCCTTAGCGCGGGTCTCGGTGGTCTTGATGCGGTCGTTCTCGAAGAGGGCCTTAGCAAGGCTCTTCTTCATGGCCTTGGTGTGGCTCGCATCGGTGCCGAGCTTCAGGCCCTTCTTAACGTTGTGACGCATGGTCTAGTTTCTCCTCAAATATGCGAAGCATTAAGCCTTCAGGCTCAGGCCCATGGACTCAAGCTTGTCCTTCACTTCCTCGATCGACTTAACACCGAAGTTACGGATGTTGAGCAGATCGTTCTCCGAGAACTCAACGAGCTGACGGACCGAGTGAATGCTGGCGCGCTTAAGGCAGTTGTAGGAACGGACGGAAAGGTCCAGATCCTCGATCTGCTTGTCCAGCTCGGCGTTGTCGTTGGTGACCTCGGGAGCGAAGATCGAAGCCTCCTCCTCGACCTCGGGGGTCTCGGCAAGGTTCATAAAGGCGGCCATATGCTGGTTGATGATATTGGCAGCCTGGACCACGGCGTCGCGCGGGGCGATGGAACCGTTGGTCTCGATCTCGAGGACAAGGCGGTCGTAGTCGGTATGCTGGCCGACACGGCAAGCCTCAACGAGCTTGGCGCAACGGGAAACCGGCGAGTACAGCGAGTCGACGTGGATCACACCGATGGGATCGTTGTCGCGCTTGTTGGCCTCGCCAGAAACATAGCCGCGGCCATAGCCGATGCGCATGCTCATGGTGAGATGGCCACCCTCGGTGAGCGTAGCGATGTGCTGCTCGGGGTTAACCAGCTCAAACTCGGACGGAATAAAGAAGTCCGCACCGGTGACCTCGCAGGGGCCGTCAACCGAGATGGTGGCGGTCGCCTCGTCGGTCGTGCCGAGAGCCCTGAAGACAAGACCCTTGACATTCAGGACGATGTCGGTGACATCCTCGACCATGTTAGGGATGGTCATGAACTCGTGCTGCGCACCATCGATCTGAATAGCCTCGACGGCGGCACCCTCGAGCGAGGACAGAAGAACGCGACGAAGGGAGTTACCCAGCGTATCGCCGTAGCCACGCTCGAGCGGCTCGACGGAGACACGAGCAGACGTCTCGTTGATCTCTTCGACCTGAACCTGAGGCCTAATGAATTCTGACATGTATTACCTCCAGCCTCAGCAGCCCGGATGGACTACTTAGAGTAGAGCTCGACGATGAGCTGCTCGTTGATATCACCGCTGATCTGCTCACGCGTCGGCAGAGCGAGCACGTTACCAGACAGCTTCTCGATATCGACCTCGAGCCAGCCAGGGACCTCAAAGCGCTCGGAGGAAATCAGGGCCTCCTTGATGGGGAGGAGGTCACGGAACTTCTCGCCGACAGCGACGACGTCGCCGGCCTTGACGCGGTAGGACGGGATGTCCACGCGCTTGCCGTTCACGGTGAAGTGACCGTGACGGACGGACTGACGAGCCTCTTTGCGGGTGCGGGCGAAGCCAAGACGGAAGACGACGTTGTCGAGGCGAGACTCAAGGATGATCATGAGGTTCTCACCGGTGACGCCGTTCATCTTACGGGCCTTGTTGAAGTAGCCGTGGAACTGCTTCTCCAGAACGCCATAGATGAACTTGACCTTCTGCTTCTCGCGCAGCTGCATGCCGTACTCAGATTCCTTGCGACGGCGCTTGGGCTGACGGATAGATTCCTTCTTGCTGCTGTAACCGAGCTCAGCGGGATCGATCCCGAGCTGACGGCAGCGCTTAAGAACAGGAGTCCTGTCGATTGCCATATTGATACGATCCTTTCAGTTACACGCGGCGACGCTTCTTGGGGCGGCAGCCGTTGTGCGGAATGGGGGTCTTGTCCTGGATGCTCGAGACCTCGAGGCCAGCAGCCTGGAGGGAGCGGATGGCGGTCTCACGACCGGAGCCGGGGCCCTTGACGAAGACGGAAACCTTCTTCATACCGTGCTCCATGGCCTGCTTGGCAGCAGCCTCGGCAGCCATCTGGGCAGCGAACGGCGTGGACTTACGGGAGCCCTTGAAGCCCACCTGGCCAGCCGACTTCCAGGAAATGACGTTGCCCTGGGGATCGGTGATCGAAACGATCGTGTTGTTGAACGTAGAACGAATGTGAGCCTGGCCCACGGAAATGTTCTTACGGTCCGCGCGCTTCAGACGGGCAGCGCGAACGTTCTTCTTAGCAGTAGCCATCTATCTAGCGCTCCTTATTTCTTCTTCTTAGCACCGATCTGACGCTTCGGGCCCTTGCGGGTACGAGCGTTAGTGTGGGTGCGCTGGCCGCGGACCGGGAGGCCCTTGCGGTGACGAAGGCCGCGGTTGCAGCCGATGTCCATAAGGCGCTTGACGTTCTGGTTGCGCTCACGGCGGAGGTCGCCCTCAACCATGATCTGGTTCTTATCGATATAATCGCGGATGGCGTTAACCTCATCCTCGGTGAGGTCCTTAACGCGCGTATCCACGTTAACGTTGCACTCGACGCAGATCTTCGTCGCAGTGGTGCGGCCGATGCCGTAAATGTAGGTCAGACCGATCTCAACGCGCTTCTCACGCGGGAGGTCGACACCATTAATACGGGCCAACGTAGTCTCCTCTCTTAACCCTGACGCTGCTTATGACGGGGGTTCTCGCAAATGACGAGGACCTTGCCATGGCGCCTAATGATTTTGCACTTATCGCACATCTTCTTGACCGAAGGACGTACCTTCATCGTTCTTCCTTTCGGTAGCGCTCAAACTACTTCCCTACTATCTACTCGCCCAGCCGCAGGCGTTTAAAACTATGGCTGGTCTTCACACACAATCCGACCGTAGGTTGAGCTAAGCCTGCAGTCGGAAATGGAGTGCGTGTATGCGTGCCGCTATTTGTAGCGATAGGTGATGCGGCCGCGGGTCAGGTCGTACGGGGAAAGCTCCACGACAACCCTGTCACCGGGGAGAATACGGATGTAATTCATTCGGATCTTGCCAGAAATGTTGCACAGAACCGAATGACCGTTCTCGAGCTCAACCTTAAACATGGCATTGGGCAACGGTTCCTTTACCGTACCCTCGAGCTCAATTGCGTCTTCCTTCTTCACAAGCAATCATCTTTCTCTAGAAAACGACAGCGATTGAGTATTTTACAACACGTATGCACGCATCGTAATAACTTCGTAATGGCTCCACATCTAAGTGGAACTTGTTACTTTGAAATGTAAAACAAAGCCGTTCCCTGATGCCCAAGATCGCCTTGAAATGAGAAGGCATAGACCTTGGGGTCATGCCTTCGAAATTGAAAGGCGAGGTTGGGCATCAGGGGGCGGCGACTTTTACATTTCGCCGCCTTGCAAGGAGCACCAAGCACCTTGGGCATCCGTGGTGAGAATCACCGGACCGTCATTGGTAATGGCGACGGTGTTCTCGTAGTGCGCGGCGGGCAGGTGGTCGTTGGTCGTAACGATCCAACCGTCGGAGCCCGTGCTCACATGGTTGGAACCCATCGTAACCATCGGCTCGATGGCAATGACCATGCCGGCCTGGAGGCGAACGCCCCGCCCCTTCTTTCCATAGTTAGGAACGTTGGGGTCCTCGTGCATCACACGACCGATACCATGCCCCACGTAATCGCGAAGCACGCCGTAACCGTGAGACTCGGGGAGGGACTGAACAGCATACCCGACGTCCCCGATATGGTTACCGGGAACAGCCTGCTCGATAGCAGCCTTAAGGCAATCGCGCGTGACCTCACACAATGCCTTGGCTTCGGGCGTGGGGGTGCCGACGAAAAACGTCCAAGCGTTATCGCCGACCCAACCGTCGAGAACGGCTCCCGTATCGATGGAGATGATATCGCCATCGCGCAGGATCATGTCGGGGTTGGGAATACCATGGACCACGGCATCGTTGATCGATGCGCAAATGGTCCCCGGGAACCCGCCGTAACCCTTAAAGGCCGGGGTGCCGCCATGCATGCGGATAATCTGCTCGGCAAGCTGATCAAGTTCGAAGGTCGACACGCCGGGGCGAACCATGGCTCCAACGTGGCGGAGCGCCATCTTAGATAGCGCTCCTGCCTTCTTCATCTGCTCGATTTGCGTTGCAGACTTAATCTTGATCATAGACCGAGAGCCTCTTTGACATCCCCGTACACGGTCTCGCGAGCCTGGTCACCGTTGACCGACTTGAGCAGACCCTGGCCACGATAGTAGTCGACGAGCGGGCTCGTGGACTTCTCGTAGACGTCGAGACGGTTCTTGATGGTCTCGGGCTTGTCGTCATCGCGCTGATACATCTCGCCACCACACTTGGGGCAGGTAGCATCGGCAGCGGTGCCGGTGTAGCCGCAGGCGCGGCAGGTGCGACGCGAAGACAGACGGTCGATGATGACCTCGGGGGCCACGTCGACCAGAAGGGCGCAGTCAATCTCGCGACCCATGGCGGAGAGCTCGGAATCGAGCGTCACGGCCTGGGCGGTGTTGCGCGGGAAGCCATCGAGGATGAAGCCCTGCTGGGCGTCATCGGCGGCAAGGCGCTCCTTGACAAGGTCGATCACGAGCTGGTCGGGAACGAGCTCGCCAGCGTCCATGTACTTCTTAGCCTGAATACCAAGCTCGGTGCCACCCTTGACGGCAGCACGCAGCAGGTCGCCCGTGGAAATGTGAGCGACGCCAAACTCGGCGACGAGCTCCTGTGCGACGGTGCCCTTACCGGCACCCGGAGCTCCGAGCAATACGAGGTTCATGAGCAATCCTCCTCTAGCCTATTTAAAGAATCCATCGTAATCATACATCTTGATCTGGCCTTCGAGCTTATCGACCGTGTCGAGCACGACGCCGACCATGATGAGGATGGACGTGCCGCCAAACGCCTGGATCAGATGGTTGCCCGTGAAGGAGAAGATGATCGAAGGCACGATGGCGATGAGCGCCAAAAAGACAGCGCTGGGAAGCGTGATCTTGTTGAGCGCGTTCTTGATGTAGGCCGCGGTAGCCCTACCCGGACGCACGCCCGGAATAAAGCCGCCCTGCTTCTTAAGGTTGTCGGCCGTGTCATCGGGGTTGAACACCATGGAGGTGTAGAAGTACGCGAAGAACACGATGAGGACAACGTTAAGCACCCAGTTGAGCCAACCGGTCGAAAGCGCAGAGGCAACTGCCTGGATCCAGCCGATGCCGGGGAAGAACACGGCAATCTGGGCCGGGAAGTACAGCAGCGCCGAAGCGAAGATGATCGGCACGACACCCGCGGTGTTGACCTTGATGGGCAGGTAGGTGGTCTGGCCACCCATCATGCGACGGCCCACGACGCGCTTAGCGTAGGAGACCGGAATGCGGCGCTGGCCGCGCTCAAGGAAAACAATCAGCGGGATAACCAGCAAGATGATGGCGCAGATGATCACCATGGTGATGATGCCACCGGCATTGCCCTCGGTGCTGGAGAAGATCGCCTGCGGCAGGCCGGCCATGATGTTCGCGAAGATGATCAGCGACATGCCATTGCCGATACCGCGCTGGGTGATGAGCTCACCAATCCACATGATCAGCATGGCGCCCGCGGTGAGTGTACCGACGATCATGAGGTCGAAGATGATCTCGGGAGCGCCGGCGCCATTAAAGCTGATGCCGAAGCTCTTAAAGAGGAAGAGGTAACCCACGGAGTTGAGGATTGCCAGAGCCAGGGTGAGGTAACGCGAATACTGCGTAATCTTGGTCTGACCGACCTCGCCCTCGCGGGCAAGCTCATGCAGGGAAGGCACGACGGCCTGGAGCATCTGGAGGATGATCGAGCTGGTGATGTAAGGCATGATGCCCAGCGAAAACACCGACACATAGCTCAACGCGCCGCCAGAGAAAAGATTCAGGAGGGCCATAGCACCTGCGGCGACCGAATTGTTATCGGTCGAGAAAAGGCCCAGCATCCCCTGGAAGGGAATGCCGGGCACAGGAACGTGCGCACCAATGCGGTACACGACGAGCATAGCTATGGTAAAAAGAATCTTTTCGCGCAATTCTTTGATGCGGAAAGCATTCTTAAGACCATTTAGCACGGCAGCTCGACCTTTCCGCCGGCGGCCTCGATCTTGGCCTGCGCAGAAGCGCTGACCTTGTCGACCTTGACCGTGAACTTCTTGGTGAGCTCACCATTGCCGAGCACCTTGACGGGCTCGAACTCGCTCTTGGTGATGCGAGCGGCCTTAAGAGCGGCACCGTCAATCACAGCGCCGTCCTCGAACTTGCGCTCGAGACGCTCAACGTTAACGGCGGTGTACTCGATACGACGGGGGTTGCGGAAGCCCGGAAGCTTGGGCAGGCGCATAGCCAGCGGAGTCTGGCCGCCCTCGAAGCCGGCACCCTTGGTGCCGCCAGAGCGGGAACCCTGGCCCTTCTGACCGCGGCCAGAAGTGGTGCCGTGACCCGAAGAATTGCCACGGCCGACGCGCTTGCGGTTCTTGGTGGAACCGGGCGCGGGAGTAAGATCGTGAAGCTGCATTTGCTACTCCTCTACAATCTCGACAAGGTGCTTGACCTTGAAGATCATGCCGCGGACGGACTCGTTGTCAGCAATCTCGCGAACCTCGCGGATCCTGTGGAGACCGAGGGCACGGACAGTACGGACCTGGTCCTGCTTGCAACCGTTGGTGCTGCGGACCTGCTTGATCTTGATGGTGTCAGCCATGCTTAGTTCTCCTTACCGACGAACATCTCGGAGACCGTCAGGCCACGGCGAGCCGCGACGTCCTCAGGGCTGGAGAGCTCCTTGAGGCCCTCGACGGCAGCCTTGATGATGTTGAGGCCGTTGTCGGTACCGAGGGACTTGGACAGGACGTTCTTGATGCCAGCAAGCTCGAAGAGGGGACGCACAGCGCCGCCGGCGATAACGCCGGTACCCTCGACAGCGGGCTTGATGATGATGCGGCCGGCACCAAAGTGACCGAGAACCTCGTGCGGAATGGTGCCCTGATCGGTCACCGGCACGTGGAACATGTTCTTCTTGGCATCGAGAGACGCCTTGGAGATGGCCATGGGCACCTCAGCGGACTTGCCCATGCCAACGCCGACGTTACCCTTGCCGTCACCAACGACGACGAGAGCGACGAGGCTCATGCGACGACCACCCTTGACGGTCTTCGACACGCGGTTGATGTAAACGACGCGCTCCTCGAACTCGGAGGCCTCGCGCTGCTGCTTCTGATTACGAGCCATGTGCTACATACCTCCTAGAACTCGAGACCGGCGGCACGAGCACCGTCGGCGAGGGCCTTGACGCGGCCATGGTAGATACGGCCACCACGATCGAAAGCGACCTTGGTGATGCCGGCCTCGATGGCACGCTTGCCAACGAGCTGACCGACCTTCTCCGCAGCCTCCTTGTTCGAGGTGTGGGTGCCCTTGAACTCGGCCTCGAGGGTCGAGGCGGAGACGAGCGTCAGGCTGGAGCCCTTGCTGTCGTCGATGATCTGGGCATAGATGTTGGCGTTAGTACGGGTCACGCGAAGACGCGGACGCTCGGAGGTACCCGAGACCTTGCCGCGAACACGACGCTGACGACGCTTGAGGCCTTCCAGCTTCGCCTTATGCTTGTTCATACGTAAACTCCTAAAAAGGTTGATCTTGCCAGCACCTGACGGGGTGCTGGTCTTATGCGAGTGAGTCGGTTACGACTACTTGGCGGCCTTACCCAGCTTGCGGCGGATGTGCTCGCCAACGTAGTGGATACCCTTGCCCTTGTAAGGCTCGGGAGGACGATGGCCGCGGATCTCAGCGGCGATCTGACCGACCTGCTGCTTGTTGATACCCTTGACGTTCACGTGGGTGTTGTCGGGAACCTCGAAGGTGATGCCCTCGGGAGCCTCGACGATCACGGGGTGCGAGAAGCCCAGGGAGAACTCGAGGTTCTTGCCCTTCTGCTGCACGCGGTAACCGACGCCGGCGAGCTCGAGCTTCTTCTCGAAGCCCTCGGAAACGCCAACAACCATGTTGTGGATGAGAGCGCGGGTGAGGCCGTGGCGGGCACGGGTCTCACGCTCGTCGTCGGGACGGGAAACGGTGAGGACGTTGTCCTCGACGTTGATAGCGAGCTTCTCAAAGACATCGAGCTCGAGCTGGCCCTTGGGGCCCTTGACGACAACGTTGTTGCCGTTGACTGCCACTTCGACTCCGGCGGGAATCTGGACAGGCTTATTACCGATACGAGACACGGTGATCTCCTTTCCTTCTACCTACCGAGCGAATTACCAGACGTAAGCGATGATCTCGCCGCCGACGTTGTGCTTGCGAGCATCGCGGTCGGTCATGACGCCATGGCTGGTGGAAATAATGGCGGTACCAAGGCCACCGCGGACGCGGGGCATGTCGGCAACGCCGGTGTACTTACGCAGGCCCGGCTTGGAAATGCGGCGGATGCCGTTGATGACCTTAGCCTTCTTGGGACCATACTTAAGCGTGATGTGCAGAGTCTTCTGGGGAACGGTGTCCTCGACATCGTAGCCCTCGATGTAGCCCTCCTCGTGCAGAACACGAGCGATCTCGACGAGCTTCTTGCTGCTCGGCATGGAGACCGTGGCCTTGTTCACAGAGTTAGCGTTACGGATGCGCGTAAGCATATCTGCGATCGGGTCTGTAAGGTTCATACAGATTCTCCTTCGTTCTTGATGAACACGTGCTCTTGGTTCTTCGCCGCCCTTAACGGCAAAGCCTTTTTAGCGCGTTTTCCCTGTTCCAAACTGATGCTTGAAACGCTGGTAGTGACTTACCAGCTGGCCTTCTTAACGCCGGGAAGCTCGCCCTTGAGTGCAAGCTCACGGAAGCAGACACGGCACAGGCCGAACTTGCGGTACACAGAGTGCGGACGGCCGCAGCGCTGGCAGCGCGTGTACTCACGAGTAGAGAACTTCTGCTTGCGATTGCACTTGACGATCATCGATGTCTTAGCCACTTATATCCTCCTCACATAGAGTATTGTTCGCCCCAAGCGCCGCCCCCTTGTGGGAACGGCGCTTATAGGGCAGGTGAACCTATTTCTTGAACGGGAAACCGAAGGCGTCCAGAAGGGCCTTGGCCTCCTCATCGGTGTTGGCGGTGGTCACGAAAGTGATGTCCATACCACGCTGGTGATCGACGGAGTCGAAGTCGATCTCGGGGAAGATGAGCTGCTCGGTGACGCCCATGGAGAAGTTACCACGGCCGTCGAAGCTCTTGGCGGAGATGCCGCGGAAGTCGCGGATACGGGGGATCGCGACGGAGGTCAGACGATCGAAGAACTCCCACATACGGTCGCCACGCAGGGTAACCTTGCAGCCGATCGGCATACCAGCGCGCAGGCGGAAGGTAGCGATGGACTTGCGGGCACGGGTGATCATCGGCTGCTGGCCGGTGATGGCGCGCAGGTCGCGCACGGCACCGTCGATGGCCTTGGAATCGGTAGCGGCCTCGCCGACACCCATGTTCACGACGATCTTCTCAAACTTGGGGATCATCATGACGTTCTCGTACTGGAACTTTTCCTGAAGCTGGTGCTTGACCTCGTTGTTGTACTTGGTCTTCAGACGCGGCACATACTTCTCTTCTGCCATTGTTCACTCCTTCTTGGGGTTTTAAGCACGGGGCGTGGCCACGATGGGTTGTCCTCGTGCCTCCTGGCTGCATCCGCGCCGCTCATGGCATTTCGCGGTTTGGACTCGACGCAGCAGGAGCCGACAAAACAATCGGTACTATACGCGCATCGGGAGCGTATTTCCAGAAAAACCTCGTCTGCCTGCACAACTCCACAACTCCCCCGCACAAATGGGTCCCAACAAGCAGTTGCGGTGAAATAGTTCCTGGCTGACCGCCCGTCAGGCTTATCTAGGAACTATTTCACCGCAACTTATTGATGGGGATGCGACTAGCGCTTGCGGGGGACGAGCTTGGTGCGGCGCAGGTGGATCATCTCGGCGGCGATGGAGATGGCGATCTCCTCGGGATCCTCTGCCTCGATGGCGACTCCGATCGGAAGGTGCAGCTCGTCGATCTGGTCCTGCGTAAAGCCCTCCTGCTCCAGGCGGGCGCGCACAAAGGCCGTCTTGCGACGCGAGCCCAAGCAGCCCAGATAGGCGGGTTTGGCACGCATGGCCTGAATCACCACGTCGATATCGGACTTGTGACCCGCCGTGGCGACGACCACCAGGTCGCGCGGGCCGATGGGGCACTGCTTGCTCAGGCTCTTGTAGTCGACCAGACGACGGTCGTAGACACCGGGCACCCAATCGGGGGTCAGCGTGCCGGGGCGGTCGTCGCACGCCACGACGGCAAAGCCCGCCGCCGTAAGCACCCGCGCCGTCGCGGCGCCCACGTGGCCGCAGCCAAAGATATAGGTCAGGCCCTCGGGGCAGAGCGTCTCGATGTGCGCCGCGGGAATCTCAGAGGCCGCGTTGGTGTAGGTGACCTTACTCCCCTCCTCCACCAGCGAAAGCCCGGGGCAGCCCGCAATGGTGCGGCGCGATTCCTCGCCATGGTACTCGGCCACATCGCCCTCGAGCGCGCTCGCGATAAACGGTTCAAAGTCGATGACGAAGTCGCCGATGCGCCGATAGGCCAAGACGTCGGCAACCGACTGGAGCAACGGCACCTTGGTCGCGTCCAGGTGCAGATAGCACAGGCAGATGGCTCCGCCGCAGATCATGCCGGTATCGGAGTTCTCGCCGCCCATGGTGTAGCGGACCAGACGCGACTGTCCCGCGCTCAGGAGTTCGCGCGCCTCATCCAGCGCAAAGAGCTCAATCTTGCCGCCGCCGATGGTGCCCGCCTGGCCACCGTCGGCAAAGACGGCCATCCAGGCGCCCACGCCGCGCGGCGACGACCCCGCCGTGCCGGCCACGACCACGAGCTCGCACGTCTCGCCAGCACGCAGGGCAGTAAGCGCCGCATTCACAACATCGAGCTTTTCCATCGTCGCTTCCTATCCCCTAAAAACGTCGGTGAGCATGGCAAGCGCCTCGAGCACGCCGCCGCCGACCGATGTCGCCTTGTCCGAAATATAGTTGATGTAGCTGGCGTCACCGCGCGGGTCGACATCGGCACATTTAAAGCCCTCGGTGACTTGAACGCCGTCTGCCAAAAGGCCGCGCAGGCAGCCGTCAATCGTCGTGAGCATGGGCGTATCGCCCGCATACCCGATCACATCGCCTGCACTCACGATGTCGCCGATCGCATGGTCGGACCTAAACACACCGGCGGCGGGGCTGTGGATAACACGCTCCTTGCCATATCCGGCGATGATACCTGGCACGCCCGTATTGGGCTGGGGTGAG
>CAJKEF010000010.1 GCA_905198825.1 uncultured Collinsella sp.
CCCCCGGTATCTGGTGGGATATGAGCTGCCCGGCAACGTCGTCGCCACGACGGACCTGGCGCAGGCGCTCAACGGCGCCGACGTCATTATCTTTGCCGTGCCCTCCACGCACCTACGCAGCGTATGCCATCAGGCGGCACCCTGTATCGCCGCCGACACCCCGGTGCTCTGCCTCACCAAGGGTATTGAGCCCGAGTCCGGCCTGCTCATGAGCGAGGTCATTGCCAGCGAGATCGGCAACGAAGCGCGCGTGGCGGCGCTCTCGGGCCCCAACCATGCCGAGGAGATCTGCCGCGGCGGACTTTCTGCCGCCGTCATCGCCAGCAAAGATCCGCAGGTAGGGGAGACCTTTAAGGACCTGCTCCTATCCACGGCCTTCCGCATCTACCTGTCGCAGGACATGACCGGCGTCGAGGTTTGCGGCGCCATGAAGAATGTCATCGCCATCGTGTGCGGCATTTCCGCCGGCTCCGGCGCGGGTGACAACACGCTCGCCCTTATCATGACGCGCGGTCTGGCCGAGATCAGCCGCTTGGTGCACGCCCGCGGTGGGCAGGCAATGACTTGCATGGGCCTTGCCGGCATGGGCGACCTCATTGCCACCTGCACCTCGGACCATTCGCGCAACCGCACCTTTGGCTACGAGTTTGCCCACGGAGTGTCGCTCGACGAATACCAGGCCCGCACGCATATGGTGGTCGAGGGCGCCGTTGCGGCCCGCAGCGTCAGCGAGCTCGCCCGTTCACTGGGTGTAGACATTCCGCTCACCTTTGCCGTGGAGCAAACGCTCTACAACGGTGTTACTTTGGATAGGGCGCTCGAGATCCTTACCGACCGCGTCCCATCGCAGGAGTTCTACGGACTCACCGACTAGCGCAGAAAGGCTACTAC
Source organism: uncultured Collinsella sp. (assembly GCA_905198825.1). Classification (GTDB taxonomy): domain Bacteria; phylum Actinomycetota; class Coriobacteriia; order Coriobacteriales; family Coriobacteriaceae; genus Collinsella. The sequence goes on from CAJKEF010000010.1 coordinate 892, forward strand.
CATGGGTTCCATCAAAATCGCTCCGTCCGTCCTCTCGGCCGATATGGCCAACCTCAAGGGCGAGCTCGACAAGATCGCCGGTGCCGACTACGTGCACTTCGACGTGATGGACGGTCACTTTACCGGCAACCTCACCTTTGGCGTCGACATCCTCAAGGCTGTCAAGCGCTCAACTGACGTGCCGGTCGACGCGCACCTGATGGTGTCGAACCCCGATGAGACGGTCGATTGGTATGCCGATGCCGGTGCCGATATGATCACCGTGCACTACGAGGCCTCCACGCACCTGCACCGCACGCTCACGCATCTGCAGCAGCGCGGTGTCAAGGCCGGTGTGGTGCTCAACCCCGCCACGCCCGTCTGCGTGCTCGAGAGCATCATCGACGTTGTCGACATGGTACTGCTCATGAGCGTGAACCCTGGCTTTGGCGGCCAGAGCTTTATCCCGGGCACCATCGCAAAGCTCCACGAGCTCAAGGCCATGTGCGAACGCCACGGCGTGTCGCCCCTGATCGAGGTCGATGGCGGTATCTCTTCCAAGAACATCGCCGAGGTCGTCAAGGCCGGTGCCAACGTGCTCGTAGCCGGCTCCGCCGTATTTAAGTCCGAAGATCCCGCTGCCGAGGTTGCGCTGCTGCAGAAGCTGGGCAACGAGGCCGCACAGGAGGCATAAACCCTTATGACCGCAGGTCAAAACCGCATACCCGTGAATCTTGACTATGCCGCCTCGACGCCCATGCGCGCCGAGGCGCTCCTTGCGCAGCGAGAGTACGACGACAGCGAGCTTGCCGGCGTCAACCCCAACTCGCTGCATTCGCTCGGCCGCAAGGCCGCTGCGCGCCTGGAAGTGGCGCGTCGCGAGATCGCCCGCAGCTTTGGCGCGCGCGTTCGCCCGTCCGAGATTGTCCTTACCAACGGCGGCACCGAGGCCAACCAGCTGGCGCTGCTCGGTCTTGCCGAGGGCGCTCGTCAGCGCGATCGCAAACGCGATCGTGTAATCGTTTCGGCCATCGAGCACGATTCGATTCTGGACAACCTGCCGCTGCTGCGCGCCGCCGGCTTTACCGTCGATCTGGTGCAGCCCTGCCGTGCGGGTTATATTGAGCCTACCGCGCTCATCGAGCTGCTCGGCGACGACGTCGCGCTCGTGAGCATCATGGCAGCCAACAACGAGACCGGCGTGGTACAGCCCATCCGAGAGCTTGCCTCGGCTGCGCACACCGCAGGCGCCCTGTTCCACACCGATGCCATCCAGGGCTACTTACATATTCCGCTCGATGTCACCGAGCTGGGCGTCGATGCTATGACCGTTGCCGCGCATAAGATCGGCGGCCCTGTGGCATCCGGCGCGCTCTACCTTAAGAACCGCACGCCGCTGCGCCCCCGCATCTTTGGCGGTGGACAGGAAGCCGGCCGTCGCGCCGGTACTCAGGACCTGCGCACGCAGCTCGCCTTTGCCGCTGCCGCCTGCACGCTGACGCCCCATGTGGCCGAGGAGCGCAAGAAGCTACAAGCCCTTTCCGACAAGCTCTACGCCACGCTTACGGCCCATCCGCGCATTCACGCCACCATGGGTGACTACACGCAGGCCGACCGTTTGCCCGGCATGGTATCGATCTACATTGACGGCATGGACTCCGAGGAGCTTATCATCAAGCTCGACGCCGCCGGCTTTGAGGTATCGGCAGGCTCGGCATGCTCGAGCGGCAGCATGGACCCCAGCCACGTTTTGAGCGCGATGGGCATCGGTCGCGAGCAGGCGCTGGGCGCACTGCGCATCTCGTTTGATGACCGCGTGAACCCTGCCGATCTGGACGATTTTGCCCAGACGCTCCTCTCGATCGTAGGCGCCGCATGATCGTCGCCGAACTCGAGCGTGCCCTACTCGCACGCTATCCTAAGACGGACGCCGAACTCTGGGACCACGTAGGCTTATCCGTTGGCGACCCCGACGACGAGATCCGCGGCGTTGCCTGCGCGCTCGATGCCACGAGGGACAACGTGCAGCGCGCCTTGGAAGCCGGAGCCAACGTGTTGCTCACGCATCATCCCGTCTACATCAAAGCACCCGAGGCATTTTGCCCGCCCAGCGCGACGCGTCCCCAGTGCAGTGCGGCGCTCTACGAGGCTGCCCGCTGCGGGGTGAGCATCATCTCGCTCCACACCAACCTGGACCGCTCGCACGAAGCACGTATCTGCCTAAGTAGGCTGTTGGACGCCGCGCCCGCAAGCTCGTTGGAGCACGTGGACGACCCCGAGGCCTGCGGCCTGGGCGCACTCGCGACGCTCAACGACCCTTGCAGCCTGCGCGAACTTGCCGTGCACGCCGCCACGGCCTTTGGCAGCGACCCACGCGTGTGGGGCGAGGCCGATCACCCGTGCCGCACCGTCGCCATTTTGGGCGGGTCCCTCGGCGACTTTGGTGAGCTTGCCATCGCCGCCGGTGCGGATGTCATCGTGACGGGCGAGGCGGGCTACCACGTGGCGCAAGACCTTGCCTTGCGCGGGCTGCCAGTGATCTTGCTCGGCCACGACCGCTCCGAGGAGCCGTTCGTTGATATATTGATGAACTCTGCAGTTGACGCCGGGGTCGACCCCCGTCATGCGATTAAAATATTGAACCCTTGCCAATGGTGGACTGTGACAAAAGGAGAGAACTTATGAGCGCCGGCGCTACGCTACTCAAGCTGCAACAGATCGATTTGGAGCTCGCCCGCAACAAGAGCGAACTTGCCAATATGCCGGAGCTCAAGGAGCTCGCTTCCAAGCGCAAGACCTATGTGAAGCTCAAGTCCGAGATGACCAAGCTCTACGCCCAGCGCAAGGACCTGGATATTGAGCTCGACGATCTCAACACCACCGAGATCCAGACCAATAACGCCATCGAGGCCGCCAAGAAGCGCCACGTTGATGGCTCTGACTACCGCGAGGTTCAGGACCTGGAGAACGAGCTCGCCACCCTGGCCAAGCGCCTGGACAAGATCGAGCATACCCGCAAGGATGTCGTCATCGCCCATAAGGAGGCGCTCGACCGCGAGGCTCGCGCACAGGCCATCATCGCCAAGTTCGAGGAGGGCGTGAAGGCCGATACCAAGGCCGCCCGTGCCAAGGCCGCCGACCTCCAGGCACAGATTGATGCCGCCACCAAGGAGCGCACCGCGCTTGCCGCTACGCTGCCGACTGACGTGCTCACCGACTACGAGCGCCTGCTCAAGCAGTTCCGCGGCCTGGCCGTCGAGACCATCAAGGGCAACATTCCCACCATCTGCCACACCGCGCTGCAGGCATCGTCTATGAGCGACCTCAACCACGACGGTAGCGAGATTGCGCACTGCCCGTATTGCCACCGCCTGCTGGTGCTTCCCAGCAAGGAAGCCTAAATGATGACGGCGGCATCCAACAATTCAATGCAACTTGAGGGAAAAACGATCCTGCTGGGCATTACCGGCGGGATCGCCGCCTATAAGTCGTGCAATATCGTGCGCCTGCTGCAAAAGCGCGGCGCGCGCGTCAAGGTCGTTATGAGCGAGCATGCCACAGAGTTTTTGGGACCACTTACCTTCCGTGCGCTCACCAACGAGCCCGTTGCCGTGGGCCTGTTCGACGACCCCTCCGACCCCATCCACCACATTTCGCTAGCGCAGGAGCCCGATCTGGTGGTCGTGGCGCCCGCGACGGCCAATATCATCGCCAAGATGGCCAACGGAATCGCCGATGACCTCATCTCCACCACGCTGCTTGCCACCCCGCGACCCATCGTGATCGCACCCGCTATGAACAACGGCATGTGGAAGGCGCCGGCGACACAGGCCAACATGGCCATGCTGCGTGACCGTGGCGTCCATATGGTAGGACCCGGCAGCGGCTACCTTGCCTGCGGCGACGTGGACACGGGACGCATGAGCGAGCCCGAGGACATCGTCGAGGCCGTCTGCAAGGTGCTGAACTCCGTGCCCCAGGACCTTGCGGGCAAGCGCATCGTGATTACCGCCGGCCCCACGCACGAGCCGATCGACCCTGTGCGCTTCATCGGCAACCGGTCGTCGGGCAAGATGGGCATCGCCCTGGCGGGGGAGGCCGCTCGCCGCGGTGCTGCGGTCACGCTTGTGCTGGGGCCGACATCGCTCGATGTTCCCCGCGGCGTGGAGTGCGTGCGCGTGCAGACCGCCGCAGAGATGCTGCAGGCGGCGCTGGGCGCCTTTCAGACGGCCGATGCGGCCATTTGCGCGGCGGCTGTCGCCGACTACACACCCGCGGCCCCTGCCGACCATAAGCTCAAAAAGGCCAACGAGCGCCTGGATCGCATCGAACTGGTCGAGACGGTCGATATCCTGGCCGAGCTTTCGCGCCAAAAGGGGGAGCGGTGCGTGATAGGCTTTGCGGCCGAGACCGATAACGTCGTGGAGTACGCTCAGCGAAAGCTCGCCCGCAAGGGTTGCGATGCCATTATCGCCAACGATGTCTCGCGCACCGATTCGGGCTTTGGAACCGATACCAACAAGGCTTGGATCGTGAGCACAGCGGGTACGCAAGAACTTCCCGTGCTAACAAAACCCCAGCTCGCAGATACAATTTTGGACTTGCTTCAAAATTTGTAAAAAAGTTCTTGCACAAGGACAAAGTTTCGGGTTAATATACTCCCTGTTGCGAGCGAGAGCAGCGCAACAAACAAAAGCTTCGGGACGTGGCGCAGCTTGGTAGCGCACTTGACTGGGGGTCAAGGGGTCGCTGGTTCGAATCCAGTCGTCCCGACCAGAAGTTTGCAGGTCAGGCATCTAGTGCCTGACCTTTTTTGTTTTAAGCAATTGCTTAATTTTGATTAAGCAACAGGATGTCGAAAATCTACCTGCGCGATAATCGCCTTTTGCGGCTACTTGTGTGTTATGCAGGTACATGAGCCGAGCTATTAACGCGATATGAGTTTACATATGCGTAGCTGGTACACGCCGAGAACGGGCGGCATTTATCGCGGCGATTTACATAGATATAGCGACTGTAACGAACAAGCGTGTCGCTGTATTTATTCCAGTGGTTTACTTGATCGGTGGACAAGTTGGCTGTTGCAACGAAACGCCAAGCAGGATGGGCTCCATACGAGGATGCCGCAGCGGTAATGGCGGGAGAGTTCGGCTGGCGCTCTGAGAGCCGCTGTGTGACCCCATTTCCACTCAAACCGATAACTATGCTTCAAGACGAGAATCGTTCGTTTGGTTGCCAAATGAAAAGCCCGCGCAGAATCGCACGGGCTTTTCATTGGTTGCAGATGAGGCTAAAAGCAGAAGGCGGGGAACACGCAGTAGATGTTCGTCGCGCTGTAGTAGTCATAGCTGCCGTTGCTGTGGACACAGCGGAAGGACGCGGAGTTGCTCGGATGCACGGAGCGAGTCCAGTGATAGCTGCTCGACGAAGCACTGGAATAGTTCGACGTTGTCACGCCCTTGGATTTGTAGTACTCGTACTGGGCGCCGTCAGACTGGAGGTCACCGTAGACTTCAGTCATCGAGAGCAGGAAGGCCTTGTCAGTCGTGGCCGAGGGGGTGCCTGCCTTGCAGCCGCCCAGGTTGTCGGTCATCTTCGTAACGGACTTCACCTTGGACTGGAGTTCGCAAGGCAAAAGCGACCAGAGGTCGCCGGTATTGAGGCGGCCGCGGAGTTCGGACTTCTCCCAGCCGCCGGCGTGCGTGTTCGTGGCGTTTATTCTCTGTAGGGCCAGGGCATTGTTGGTCGCCTCGAACGTAAGCCCCGCCTTGCCTGAGCCATCAGCAAAAATTAAGATAAGACCGTGTATGACCAATATGAACTTGAGCATATTCCGTCCGTATTCATACTGGATGATCAAGGAAACATCATCGGCTTATCCGAAGGAGAGGAAGAACCTCTTGCCTTATTAAAGAAATACGCCAAATACAACGGATATAAAGCGGAAGGAGGCGACATCAAGTAACTATCAAAGGCCAGATTAAGGAGCCAGCCATGAAGAAATGCCTGCCCTCCATCGTCTCAGCAGCTCTTTGCCTCTCCCTTGTCATGACACCATTTGTGCCCGTTGCGGCAGCCTATGCCGACGAGGGGTCTCCCGCCGAGAGCAGCGAGATCTACGTCGGAGACAACTACGACGAAAATTACGATATATCCCTTTTTGAGCGCGGACGCTGCACGGATTCATATTCCAAGGCGTGGTGCGATTCTCACGGATTTGCAAATAACCGCACCGTCCCTCACAAGGTCAAGCTGAACGCGAAGGAGGAGGCTTGCCTGCGCGATCCCTACCTTGCTGGCACCGCTGAAGTTATCGCCGGTCTCGTGACAACCGGTCCTGGCGACGACTTGTTTGCAACCGCAATGAGATCGTACCGACTTTTCACTTGCATGTTCTGAAAGGAAGTTGCCATGTTGTCGCAAAATCAATCGAGATACTTGACCACAATCGGCTTTGTCCTGCTTGCATTACTCTTTGCTAGCGACCTTTTGCTGAAACCGCCCAAGGAACTCGTTTTGCTTGCCATAGACTGCATTTCCGCCCTTTACTTTACGGCAACCCTATTCGTCGGACTAAAGGAGAGGAAAAAAGGCGCAGTCGTTGCATCTGCCGTAGGCGTGATCATAGCCATTGCCTCATTCTTTATCTGACACATTGGTGATCTAGGGGCGATATCGTAGGAATACGACCGGGAGAGCCGGGGCCAGATTGCCCGGGTTGCCCGGTCGGCTCGCGCGACGGCGCGGCGGTTCCACAGAAAGCTCTCCGGACTTCACACTGTTTCTGATCGCATTGTAGACAGCCATCTCGTCTTCGCTGTCGGCGAGCACGCGGTGTGCGTCGTCGTTTTGGATGTCCAGTAAATCTCGAAGGTCCTCCATGCACCAGCGTCCGAGATCTGGCCATGCGCGTTGCGCGAGCTGATAAGTGTCGATTGCGATGTTGTAGTTAAAGTCCAGGCCAAAGCCGTCCCAGGCAGAACGGCTTTGTTTCCTTGATTATCAACTTTATCCGGACACTTCCCGCATTCATCCGTGTGTGTACGGATGAATGCGGGGCCCGATAGCCCGGCGGCCTGATCGGCAGGCCGCCGGGAACTCTCACTCCTCGATAAAAGCCGGCACTCGGTTAGTCCTACGCATCTTGAAATCGCCAGACTCGTGGGAGACGTAGAGAATGCCGTCCATCCCATCTCGCGATGCATATGAAAGGTGAACAGAACCGCAATCCGCTCCATCATTGTCGAGAAGATCAAACGAATTCGGATCGCTCGTTGCGGCCAAACGACCACTCAGACAAGAGCCATCGTCATTACAGATTTGCCATTCCATGTCTTCGCCTGCAAGAATCGCCATAGACGGCCTGGTCGCGCCATCGTTGACATACATCCCGTCTATGCCAAACCCATTTTCAGCGCCATCGATGAACGACTGCTCGGACCTATACCTCGCAAATGATGCACATAGCACCATTGCAAGACAAAGTACAAAGCCAACAATCGCTATCTTTGCATAGCTCTTGCCTATCATGTCATTCACCTCCTTCGTATGTATCGAGGTATTCCTGCTTGAGCGTCTGCGAGGACGACTTGATCTTTTCCACGAGCGTGCCGGCCTCGATGAAGTAGAACGAGCTGGTGAGGTCTGCCAGGTCGTCGAGCAGATGGCTTGAAATGAGCACGCTGCGTCCCCGCGCCACTTCGCTGCGCATCGCGTCGCAGGAGGTTTTCCGCTTTCCCGGATCGAGGCCGTTCAGCGGTTCATCGAGGATGAGGTACGGGCAATCGGTCGATATCGCCATGGCAAGCTTTACCTGCTGCTTCATTCCTGTCGAGAGTTTACGGGTCGGCTTGTCGAGATATGGGGAGATTCCGAGGGAGTCGCAGAGCGAGTCGATGTCGGCGGCCGATTTCCACGCCTCCCTAACGAAAGCAAGGTGCTCGATGGCCGATAGCGTGGGATAGAGATCCGCGCTGCCCGAAGAGCTCAGGTAGACGAGTTCTGCAAATTCGGCTGATCGACGTTGGCAGATTCCGTCTGCCGCCAGGCTTCCCGAGCGGATGCGGGTGGGAAATTGGCCCGACAGCGCTTCAAGAAGGGTGGTTTTCCCCGAGCCGTTGGGAGCAACGAGGCCCGCCGCCGTTCCCGGGCTCAGGAAAAGCGACCCGATTGAAAGTATCGTCGTGCTTCCGTATCCCACGCTCGCGTCCAGAAGCTCGAGCCCATGGTGCTTTTTCGCGGGTCCAGGCTGTTTGGGGGAACGTGTCGCAACGGCGCCGACCGCAAAAAAGACCGCGACGTATGCCAGGGCCACGGCAAGCATCGATGCGCTGCCTGAACCGGAGCCAATGAATTCTGTCGGGAAGCATCCTACGTAACCCGTTGCCTCGATAGGCGAGAATACGGCCAGCGGCAGGAGCCCGAGCACGGCGTTATGCCCTAGTGCCGAATCGGACAGTAACGGGAATGCCGGGGCCGCGACAAGCAGCGCGGAGGTAAGGGGGCCCGCGAGGACGCGCCTCGTTGCGGTCGATAGGACGGCGGAGCAAACGGATATCAAGGTTCCGCCCGCAAGCAGCGCGAGAAGCAGGGCTGTGAAGACGTTTCCCGCGGTCGTGGTGGTAAGCGCGCCGTCATGGAAGAAGGCGATCGGGTACCCAATTTGCCCGAAGCCGTTTAGGGCCAAGGCGTAAATGCCCCCGGGTGCGAGGCCGGCGAGGAGCATCGCGGTCCCCGCGACGATTATCGAAAACACGATCTGGATAAGGCGCCGGAATTTGGGCACGGGCGCCTTTGCCGCCAGGGTCCCGGGCCTTGTGGCGCCGAGCACGAGTATCGACGAGAGAAGGAAGGGGATGAAGGGAAGGAAAGACGGCGCCGTGGCAATGGCGTAAGGCAGGAAGGAAAGGAATGGCAGGTCGTTTGCGGAGGCCGGGATATCCGTGATGCCGGAGCTGCTCAGGGCACGGCAATATGCGAGCGCTGCGTCATTGGTCTCTTGGTCTCCCACGATGGACCCGGATTGGAAGCCTTCGTCCATGAGCGCGTAGTAGCTCTCGGCAGAATCGAGAAAGGCGGCGTCGGTTTGAGCGGCGAGGGCGGCGTTCGCGTATCTTGCAAGCTCCGCGTCATTTTGCTGCTCTGGAGATAGGTCTGTGCCGCTGGCCTGGGGCGCGCGCGTATTGAATGCGTCGACAAAGCTCTGCATGCCCTGTTTCATAAAGAAGGGCCCGTAGATGGGTGAATTGAACGCAATGGGGACGGAAAAGGCTGCAGCGAGAACGAGCGTACAAATCCATACGGCCTTGTCTCTTAGGATTAGTTTGAGAAGAAGTCGACAGTACATTTAGAAGCACCTACGTTCCTCAAAGAATTGTTAGATTAAAAGTAACAGACCGGATGAAGATGCGTAAGATGGGGGCGAGGCGAATGGCTGAACGGTATCGATACGCGGGTTCAACGGTATTATATTGACCACATAGATTTTTAACTTGCATTTCTACCCGCCCTTTTCGTAGAGTCGCCGATACGTGCTTAGCGCACCCTCGGCGCGTCCGGCAGGCTTTGCGAAATGGGATCCAGGAGACTTCGGCGCAGCATCATCTTGCGGAATGCTTCTAATGAGCCTCCCATCCTTCAAAAACAGAATCTCATCGCACAGCCTATCGACCGAATCCAAGATGTGGGATGACATGATGATGCACGTACCAGAATCGGCCAGCTTCCTGAGAATCTCGGAATGCAAGTCCACCCTGCTGGGGTCGAGCGCGTTCATGGGCTCATCTAATAGAAGGTACCGCGCGCCCGTCGCATACGCAATCGCCAGGGTAAGCTGCTGCTTCATGCCCTGGCTCAGAGTGCGGATCCTCATCTTCGCGAACTCGCCTATCTGCGTTTGTTCCACTATCTCTTCGATATCGCGAGCATGCGGCCACATATCGCAAACCATCTTGAGGTGATCTTCCGCACGCAATCCGGGATACAGCAGCGTCCCCTCACCAGGTGCATAGAAGATCATAGAACGGACCTCTCTCGCACCCGTACCCTGCACCTCATCCAGAACGATGCTCCCGTCCACGCGAGGACCCGGCAAACCTGCCATCGCACGCAGCAACGTCGTCTTTCCATGCCCGTTCGGAGCGACGAGACCGTCGCCACACGTTCGCAACGCAGTGGATCCGCCAAGGCGGCGATATCAAGGCGCTCCAATCGATCCTCGGCCACAAGGACGCCATGGCGACGCTCAACGTCTACGCCGACATCGAGCCCATCTCCAAAATCCATAACATGCTGCGCGCCACGCCGATCCGGGTCCCATGTTCCAACAGAGGATCCAGGAGTCCATCGAGACGCTCCAGGCGTTCGGCTACGGCATCACCGAGCCGGACGACCGAAATATCGCCATACGCGACGTGAAGACGAACAGTTGGCTCTAGCTCACCGAGTACGCGGCAGTGCTGGGCCCATCCCAACTGAGGTCACGGTGGTCCGATAGGGGCGCCGCCCGCGGCATGCGCCGCGGAGCGGTATCCCCTACCGAAGGGCGGGGATGCCCTCCGCTTCCAGTTCGGAATCAGCCGTCGGAGGCGTTCGGCTGACTGTGGGAACGGCCTGTCCGCTCAATGTGTTCGGCTGAGATCGGAAATCAACCCAACACGAGCCGGACACGCGCCAGACGGCTCTTCCCCGTACGGCCTTCCCCCTTACGCTCATGTTGCAGGCATGTAACGCCGCAGCGAGCGCGCCTTTTTTGCGCCAGACAGGTACAATGATGAACACTGTACCGTAGCGGAGCGCCCCGCGCGCGCCGCAACCACGCGAAAGGGTTTCCCATGGCCGAGATCTCGTCCTCCCGTATCGTCATCACCGTCCTTGGCAAGAACCGCCCCGGCATCGTCGCCGGCGTCACCCGTGTCCTAGGCGAGGCCAACGTCGACATCCGCGACATCACGCAGTCCATTATCGAGGACATCTTCACCATGACCATGCTGGCCGACACCGCCGAGTCCAAGCTCGACTTCGCCGAGCTGCAGAAGGCCCTGGCCGAGGCCGGCGAGCTTTCGGGCGTCAACGTGTCCATCCAGCGCGAGGACGTCTTTAACTTTATGTACCGCCTGTAGCGAACAAGCCGCTCGGGGCAGCTTGACGTCATATCGTCCAAGCGCGCGGCCCCAAAGCGGACCGGAGAGGAGCGCGCATGGCCTACGACGCCAAGAAAATCTACTACCGCTTCGACGATCACCTGAGCCGCCTGGTTCTGGATTACGAGGCGAGCCGTCAGATTTCGCCCGAAAGCGAAAACCTCTACCACGGCCTGCCGACCGCCCCGTACGACGAGGACCTGTTCGTAGAGCACAACGTCAAGCGCGGCCTGCGCAATGCCGACGGCTCGGGCGTGGTCGCGGGCCTTACCCGCATCTCGGACGTGCACGGCTACAACAAGGTCGACGGCAAAGTCGTGCCCGATCAGGGCAAGCTCACGCTTCGTGGCTACAGCATCGAGGATCTGGTCAACAACGCCCAGGCCGAGAACCGCTACGGCTACGAAGAGGTCGCCTATCTGCTTATCACGGGTTCGCTGCCCAACAAGGAAGAGCTCGACGGCTTTTGCGAGCGCCTGGGTGCTTTTAGGCACCTGAGCGACGAATACGTCCGTGAGTTCCCCATGACCACGGTGTCGTCGAGCATCATGAATGTGCTTCAGCGCGCCGTGCTGCTGCTCTACGCCTTCGACGCCGAGCCCGACGCCATTACACCCGAGCACGAAATCGACGTCGCCATCTCCATGCTCGCCCGTCTCCCCCGCATCGCCGCCTTCGCGCATATGGCCTCGGTCGCCAAGCGCCGCGGCTCCGAGGTTCATGTACCGCACCCCACACCCGGCCTCTCCACCGCCGAGACCATCCTGCAGGTGTTGCGCGGCGGCATGGCATTCACCCGCGACGAAGCCATGCTGCTCGACGTGATGCTCATGCTGCATGCCGAGCACGGCGGCGGCAACAACTCCACGTTCGCCTGCCGCGTGCTGTCCTCATCGGCCACCGACCCGTATTCCGCCTACGCCGCGGCTATCGGCTCGCTCAAGGGCCCGCGCCACGGCGGCGCCAATGCCAAGGTCGTGTCTATGCACGAGGACATCCGCGCGCATGTCTCCAATTGGGAGGACGAGGACGAGGTCGCGGCCTACCTGGGCAAGATCCTCGACAAGCAGGCCTTCGACGGCACCGGCCTCATCTACGGCATGGGCCACGCCGTCTATACGCTCAGCGACCCGCGCGCCGAGGTGTGCCGCCGTTACGCGCGCACGCTTGCCGCCAAGAAGGACTTGGGCGAGGAGTTCGCGCTCATCGAGCGCATCGAGCGCTTGGCACCCCAGGTCATGCGCGACCACGGCATGACCAAGCCCATCTGCGCCAACATCGACCTGTACACGGGCTTTATCTACAAGATGCTCGGCGTGCCCGAAACGCTTTTTACGCCGCTTTTCGCCGTCGCCCGCATGGCTGGCTGGTCGGCACAC
>CAJKEF010000011.1 GCA_905198825.1 uncultured Collinsella sp.
CCAAGTACCAGGAAGACCTTCGCATTTTGAAGGACTTGGGCCTGGATACCTATCGCACTTCCATCCAGTGGAGCCGTCTGCTCGATGCCGATGGCAACCTCAACGAGGAAGGCGCTGCGTGGTATCACGAGTTGTTCCGCGCTTCTCGCGAGGCCGGCCTGGAGCCGTTTGTCAACTTGTACCACTTTGACATGCCCACCTACCTCTTTAACCGTGGCGGCTGGGAGAGCCGTGAGGTCGTCGAGGCTTACGCGCATTACGCCGACGTCGCCTTCCACGAGTTTGGCCAGGAGATTAAGTACTGGTTCACCTTTAACGAGCCCATCGTCGAGCCCGAGCAGCGCTATCAGGAGGGCGTGTGGTTCCCGCAGCTCCACGACTTCAACCGCGCCCGCACCGTGCAGTATCACATCTCGCTGGCACATGCGCTGGCCGTGGCCAACTATCGTCGCGCCTATGACGAGGGCGCTATTCGCGCCGATGCCAAGATCGGCATGATCAACTGCTTTACTCCGGTCTACACCAAGGAGAATCCCAGCGAGGCAGACCTCGAGGCCGTGCGTATGACCAGCGGCATCAACAATCGCTGGTGGCTCGACCTTATTACCAAGGGCGAGCTTCCTGCCGATGTGCTCGACAGCCTGGCCGAGGGCGGCGTTAAGCTCCCGTTCCGTGCCGGCGACCAAGAGATTCTCAAACAGGGTGTTGTCGACTGGCTCGGCTGCAACTACTACCACCCCACGCGCGTTCAGGCGCCGGCGAGCAAGATCGACCAGTACGGTCTGCCGCACTTTGCCGACGAGTACGTGTGGCCCGACGCCGTTATGAACGAGAGCCGCGGCTGGGAGATCTACCCGCAGGGCCTCTACGACTTTGGCATGGACTGCGCTAAGAACTACCCCGATCTTGAGTGGTTCGTTTCCGAGAACGGCATCGGCATCATGGACGAATACAAGAACCGTGACGCCGAAGGAACCATCCAGGATGACTACCGAGTCGACTTTGTGCGCCAACACCTGGAGTGGGTTGCCAAGGCAATCTCCGAGGGCGCCAAATGCCGGGGCTATCACTATTGGGCCGTCATCGATAACTGGTCTTGGGCGAATGCCTTTAAGAACCGTTACGGTTTTGTCGAGGTCGATCTGATGGATGGCTATAAGCGCCGTCTTAAGAAGTCGGCGGCCTGGCTCAAACAGGTCGCCACGACCCACGTGGTTGATTAGCGACCGGGCGAACGCCCAGACCGCGCGCCGCCGCGCGCAACACATGGCACATCTGGTGGCAGAGGGCGACAGACCACCGTGCGCATAGGAAAAGGCCGGATTTGAAAGTTAGGAGCAATCATGGCCAGTGACAACGGAAAGAGCTTCCTCGACAAGTTTGCCGAGGTCTCTGCGAAGGTGGGAAACCAGGTTCACCTGCGTTCCCTGCGTGACGCCTTCGCGACCATCACGCCGCTCTATATCCTTGCGGGTATCGCGGTTCTTATTAACAACGTCGTGTTCCCTCTGTTCCCGCTCGATGCGGCGGGCCTTGCCAACCTTCAGACGTGGGGCTCGGCAATTACGCTGGGCACCCTCAACGTCTCTGCCATTATCTTGGCCGGATTGATTGGCTACAGCCTCGCTAAGAACAAGCGTTTCGATAACCCGCTCGCTTGCATGGTCGTCGCTATCTCTGCTTTCGTCATCATGATGCCGCAGCAGATCACCGCCACGCTTGCCGCCACGAGCCCGCTGCTCACCGACAAGATCACCTCCGCCGAGGTTACGGGCGCCCTTTCGACTGCCAACACCGGCACCAACGGTCTGTTCTCGGCTATTATCATCGCCCTGCTTTCCGTCTCGCTCTTCATCAAGATTTCTGGCGTCGAGAAGCTCAAGGTTAAGCTGGGCGAGGGCGTGCCTCCCGCGGTCTCCAACTCCTTCAACGTCATGATCCCGATGTTGCTCAACCTCGCAATCTTCGCTCTTGCCGCAGCCCTGCTCGCCGTGTGCGCCGGCACCGATCTGTGCACCATCATCTCCACGTGCATCTCCAACCCGCTCAAGAGCATCATGAACGCCGGTCCGTGGGCTGTTATCCTCATCTACACCCTTGCTAACCTGCTGTTCTGCGTCGGTATTCACCAGTCCACCATCTCTGGCGCTACCGTCGAGCCGATCCTGACCATGCTCATCGTCGACAACATGGCTACCTTTGCCGCCGGTGGCACCATCCAGCCCGATCACTACATGAACATGCAGATCGTTAACAGCTTCGCCCTCATCGGCGGCTCGGGCTGCACCCTCATGCTCCTGCTCGACACGCTCCTGTTCTCCAAGAACAAGGCTTCCGAGACCGTTTCCAAGATGGCTATCCTGCCTGGTCTGTTCAACATCAACGAGCCGGTTATCTACGGTTACCCCATCGTGTACAACCTGCCGCTCATGATCCCGTTCGTTCTTCTCCCCGATCTGTTCATCGGCATCACCTATGGCCTTACCTGCGCAGGCATCATCAGCCCCTGCATCGCCCAGGTGCCCTGGACTATGCCTCCCGTCATCAATGCCCTGCTCGCTACGGGCTTTGACTGGCGCGCCGGCGTGTGGCAGGCTCTCGAGATTGTCATTGGCATGGCCGTCTACCTGCCCTTTATGAAGATTTCCGAGAAGGCAATCGCCAAGCAGGAAGCTCTCGCCGAGTAGAACGCCTAACGTTCGCCCCTTTCACCTTTGCGGGCACCGGTACGCGGTGCCGGTGCCCGCATCTCTCTTCTGCGTAAGGGCGCAGAAAGAGGGCACAATAGCCGCAAGGAATAAAACCAGTTGTCGTCTGCGCGCCGCGCAGTTATAAGGAGGAAACCATGAAGAAGATCATGCTCTGCTGCAATGCCGGTATGTCCACGAGCCTGCTGGTCCAGAAGATGCAGGCCGAGGTTGCAAACCGTGGTCTGGATATTGAGGTCGAGGCTCGTCCCATGAACGAGGCCCACGATCACCTGGACGAGTGCGACATGTTGCTGCTTGGCCCGCAGATCGGCTACACCAAGGGCGATTTTGAGAAGGAGGCCGCCGGTCGTTTTCCGGTCGAGGTCATCAACATGGTCGACTACGGCCGCATGAACGCTGCCGGCATCATCGACCACTGCGTCAGCGTGATGGGCTAGGTGCTCCGCATGGAGGATATGAACGAACTGCAGATGACCTGCTTTGAGATCATCAGCTACGTCGGTACCGCCAAGAGCATGTACATCAATGCCGTGCAGAAGGCCAAGGAGGGCGATTTTGACGCCGCCGAGGAGCTTATCAAGCAGGGCGACGAGGCCTATAACGGTGGCCACGATGTTCACATGGGGCTTCTGAAGAAAGAGGCCAACGGCGAGCGTAACGGCGAGGCCCCGTTGATTCTGCTGCATGCCGAGGACCAGATGGCCGGCACCGAGACCATGCGCGTCATGGCGACGGAGCTCATCGAAATCCACAAGCAGCTGCAGGCACTTAAGGCCTAGTCGGCGTTATCGCCGCGAAGGACCATGCGGCCCGACAGACAACATAGTCCCTTTGACGGGCGCCGGGAGTCTCCGCCTCCCGGCGCCTTTATTTTTTGGGATGGTCTTGAGCGGCCTGTTGAGCGGCCATTTGCGTTTCCCCAGATAAAACCTGCCAAAACAAACCTGTCCCTTTTTGGTAGGTTTTTGCCTTGGGAGCGGTACCATACAGGCAATGTTTAAACGAGAAAGGTGGGCTCCCATGGAACCTAAGCAGTACTACATCGGCATTGACGTCGGCGGCACTTCGGTTAAGGAGGGTCTGTTCGACGAGGACGGCAACCTGCTGGCCAAGGCCAGCGTGCCTACGCCTCCTATCGTTGACGCTGCGGGCTTTGCCGCGGTGACCGAGGCTATCGACCAGGTGGTCGCCAAGGCCCAGATTCCGCGCGCCTTTGTGGCGGGCATTGGCCTGGCCGTTCCGTGCCCCATCCCGGCGTCGGGCGATGCCAAGGTCAAGGCCAACATTGCCATTAACCTGCCCGAGCTGAGGATCGCCATTCAGCAGCACTGCCCCGACGCGGTCGTTAAGTACGAGAACGATGCCAACGCCGCCGCCATGGGCGAGGCCTGGCTCGGCTCTGCCAAGGGCGTGCAGAACGTGGTGATGGTCACCATCGGCACCGGCGTGGGCGGCGGCGTTATCGTTAACGGCGACGTGGTATCGGGTGTTGTGGGCGCCGGCGGCGAGATTGGCCACATGTGCCTGAACCCGGCCGAGGAGCGCGCCTGTGGCTGCGGCGGCCATGGCCACCTGGAGCAGTATTCCAGCGCCACCGGTGTGGTGAGCAACTACCTTGCCGAGTGCAAGAAGGCGGGCGTCGAGCCCATCGAGCTCACCGGCCCCTCCGATTCCAAGGACGTGTTCCAGGCCTGCCGCGAGGGCGATAAGCTCGCGCTTGCCGCGGCCGATACCATGGCCGACTATCTCGGCCGTGCCCTGGCGCTTATTGCCAACGTGGTCGACCCCGAGATGTTCCTGATCGGTGGCGGCGCGTCCGCTTCGGCCGATGTCTACCTCGATAAGGTTCGCGAGCACTTTAAGCAGTACGCGCTTTCCGCCTCGCGCGAGACGCCCATTAAGGTCGCTTCGCTCGGAAACGACGCCGGCATCATCGGTGCCGCCTACGTAGCCCTGCGCGCCGCCGGTAAATAGCTGGTGCAAGGGGGTCAGGTTACTTTGCACCAACATGGTGCAAAAGGGACGGCCTTGGCCCCCATACCTGCCACAAAATATGCAGTGGCCCTTCCGTCTGCGAAGGCTCGGCATCGGCGTGCTACCATAGCTACGTCCAAGTACACATATCAAGTGGAGGATATCCATGGCAAACGTTCTTGTCTTTGGTCACCAGAACCCCGATAACGACGCCATCATGAGCGCCGTCGTCCTGTCCCAGCTGCTCAACCAGGTTGAGTATGCCGGCAACACCTACGAGGCCTGCGCCCTTGGTCAGCTTCCGGCAGAGTCCGCCAAGCTGCTCGCCGACGCCGGCATTGCCGAGCCCCGCGTGATTGAGTCCGTCGAGGCCGGTCAGCTCGTCGTCCTCACCGACCACAACGAGTCCGCCCAGTCCGTCGCCGGCCTTAAGGACGCCACGGTCTTTGGCGTCGTCGACCATCACCGCATCGGCGACTTCGAGACCGCCGGCCCGCTGCACTACATCTGCCTGCCCTGGGGCTCCAGCTGCACCATCGTCACCAAGCTCGCCGGCGTGCTCGGCGTTGAGCTTTCCGACGTCCAGGCCAAGCTGCTGCTCTCGGCCATGATGACCGACACGCTCATGCTCAAGAGCCCCACCACCACCGATGTCGACCGCGCCGTCGCCGCCAAGCTCGGCGAGCAGGTGGGCGTCGACCCGGTCAAGTTTGGCATGGAGGTCTTCCTCACCCGTCCGTCCGGCTCCTTCACCGCAGCCGAGATGGTCGGCAACGACATCAAGATGTTCGAGCCCGCCGGCAAGAAGCTGCTCATCGGCCAGTACGAGACCGTCGACAAGAGCCGCGCGCTCGGCATGATCGACGAGATTCGCGAGGCCATGCGCGCCTACGCCGCCGAGAAGGGCGCTGACGGCATTGTCCTGTGCATCACTGACATCATGGAGGAGGGCTCGCAGGTCCTGCTCGAGGGCGAGACCGAGGCTGCTCAGAAGGGCCTGGGCATTGCCGACGAGCGCGACGGCGTCTGGATGCCGGGCGTCCTCTCCCGTAAGAAGCAGGTCGCTGCCCCCATCATGGCCGCCTGCTAGGTTCTTTTGGCCTAACACCGACGACCGGATCGCGGAAGCCCCGCGCTTCGGTCGTTTTTTGTGCACGGCGCCGCGTCGTCTCTTGAACAGGCGCGCCCGTGCCGTTGAGCAAATAATGTTCAACCTGTGGTTCCGCTTTTCGGCCACGCCTGCGTGCTTGTCGTGCAGGGTAGGCTAGATGCAAGCGTAATACGTTAGAGCGCGGCGCCGCCACTTGGGCGGGCCGTGCTTTTTTAAGACGGGAGCCTTCCCGTGAAAGGAGCCGCCCATGGCAGCACCCGAGCAGCTGTTTAACGTTCGTGAGCGCAAACGTTTTGAGCGTCACGACATTTGGGAGCGCATTGCCGAGAACGGCACTATTTCCGCCGTCATGGTCTTCGCCGCCATCGCCGCCGTCATTTGCGCCAACACCGATGCCTACGAGGCTATCCATCACTTTTTGGAGACCCCGCTGTATGTGGGTCTGGGTAACCTGACGGCCGGTCTCACCGTTGAGCTTTTCGTCAATGACTTCCTCATGGCGATCTTCTTTTTGCTGGTGGGCATCGAGCTTAAGTACGAGATGACAGTTGGCGAGCTCAAGAACCCGCGCCAGGCCATGCTTCCCATGCTGGCGGCCGTGGGCGGCGTCGTCGTTCCCGCCTGCATCTACCTGATCTTTAACCATGCCGGCGCGCACAACGGTTGGGCCATCCCCATGGCAACCGATATTGCCTTTGCGCTGGGCGTGCTGTCGCTTTTGGGCAATCGCGTGCCCAACGGCGTGCGCGTGTTCTTCTCGACGCTCGCCATCGCCGACGACCTCATCTCCATCGCCGCCATCGCCATTTTCTACGGTCAGAGCCCCAATCCGTTTTGGTTGGGCGCCGCCGCGCTGGTGACCTGCGCGCTCGTGTGGCTCAACAAGACGCAGCATTACCGCCTTGCCCCGTATTCGGTACTGGGCCTGCTGCTGTGGTTCTGCATGTTCAAGAGCGGCGTGCACGCTACGCTCGCCGGCGTCATCCTGGCCTTCACCATTCCGGCCAAGTGCGGCGTCAAGCTCGATAGCCTCACCGATTGGTTGGGCGAGTGCCTGCCGCTGCTCGATGACCGCTACGACGACGAGGCGCACATCTTGGGCCAGCATGACTTTACCGTCTCGACCACCAAGGTCGAGCGCGTCATGCACCGCGTGACCCCGCCGCTCATCCGCATGGAGCGTCTGATCTCCACGCCGGTCAACTTTGTGATTCTGCCGATCTTTGCGTTCGTCAACGCACAGGTTCGCCTAGTGGGCGTGGATATGAGCACGTTGCTCACCGACCCGGTGACGCTCGGCGTGTACTTTGGCATGCTGCTGGGCAAGCCGATCGGCATCTTTGGCATGACGTTTGCCCTGGTTAAGTTTAGGGTCTGTGAGCTGCCGCACAATGTCAACTGGCACATGATTGCCGGTGTGGGCATTCTGGGCGGTATCGGCTTTACCATGTCGATCCTCATCAGTGGCCTTGCCTTCCCGACGGCCCAGTTTGAGGTTCTGGCTGCCAAGGCCGCCATCCTTGCCGGTTCGGTCACCGCTGCCGTGCTCGGTATGATCTACATGAGCGTGGTCTGCAAACACCCCGCGCCCAAAGACAAGTAAAAGCATATACAAGTTTGAAAACGCCGCCTGTGGACACCATCACAAGCGGCGTTTTAGTCAATGGGGACGTTCTTAAATGACTAGGCTTATTCCACCGTGCCGTAGACGGCGCCCCAGCCGTGGGCGGCCAAGGCGGAGTTGAGCTGGTCGCAAAGGGACTGACGATCGTAATAGCCGGGCGGCAGCAGGTTGACGATTTCCATAAGGTCGGGTGCCAGGTCCAAGATCTCGGCCTGCACGATTAGATCCAGGCGGTCGATGGCGTGGCGGTCGTAAAATAGTCCGTCGACCAGGCGCTGCAGGTCGCCGAATTCCTCGGCCTGGAACGATCCATACTCCATAGTGCCTCCTTGGGCCCCCACGCCGGTATGTGCGGCGATTCGTAATTTATTGCGATGGACTTAATCTATCACGGCTTCATAACGTTGCGGCGGTGGCGGTCTATACTTAGACGAACTGCAACGTCCCGCTTCGCGAAAGGTCGCACCCATGCAGACGATCTACCAGAAGATGGAAACCACCGAACTCGATGCCGCCATCGAGGCGCTCAAAGCCGAGGTCGCCGAGGTCAAGGCCAAGGGCCTGGCGCTCGACATGGCGCGCGGCAAGCCGTCGCCCTCCCAGGTGGACATCTCGCGCCCCATGCTCGATATCCTCAATGCCGACGCCGATCTGCACGACGGCAACGTCGACTGCTCAAACTACGGTTGCTTTGAGGGCATTCCCTCGGCACGCAAGCTGGCGGGGGAGTTCCTGGGTTGCCCCGCCGAGCAGACGCTCGTACTGGGTTCGTCGAGCCTGCTGATCGAGCACGATATCGCCGGCATGTTTTGGCGCTGCGGCTCGTGCGGCAGCGAGCCCTGGGACGCCTACGAGGCTGCGCACGACGGCAAGAAGGTCAAGTTCCTGTGCCCTGTTCCCGGCTACGACCGCCACTTTGGCATCACCGCCGACCTGGGTATCGAGAACGTCCCCGTCGCGATGACCGACAACGGCCCCGACATGGACGAGATCGAGCGCCTCGTTGCCGCCGACGATTCCATCAAGGGTATCTGGTGCGTGCCCAAGTATTCCAACCCCACGGGCATCACCTTTAGCGAAGACACCGTGCGCCGCCTGGTCGAGATGCCCGCAGCCGCGCCCGATTTCCGTATCTTCTGGGACAACGCCTACTGCGTGCACGACCTGTACGACGAGACCGACGAGCTCGCCAACATCTTTGACCTCGCTCGCGCGGCGGGCACCGAGGACCGCGTGGTGGCCTTTGCCTCGACATCCAAGATTACCTTCCCGGGCGCCGGCATCGGCTTTATCGGTGCGAGCCCCGCGGTCATCGCCGAGTTCTCCAAGCGCCTGAAGGCCGGCCTCATCAGCGCCGACAAGCTCAACCAGCTGCGCCACGTGCGCTTCCTTCCCACCATCGAGGCGGTCAAGGAGCACATGAAAAAGCATGCCGAGTTCCTGCGTCCGCGCTTTGAGGCCGTCGAGCGCAAGCTCACCGAGGGCTTGGGCGACACGGGCTGCGCCACTTGGACGCACCCCCGCGGCGGCTACTTTGTAAGCTTCGATGGTCCCGAGGGCTCGGCCCAGAAGGTCGCCGCGCTTTGCGCCGATCTGGGCGTCAAGCTCACGCCGGCCGGTGCTACCTGGCCCTATGGCAAGGACCCACGCGACACCAACATCCGCATCGCGCCGAGCTATCCCACGGTCGAGGACCTGGAGGCCGCGCTCGATGTGCTGGTGCTGGCCGTTAAGCTCGTCGCTGCCGAGCTTGCGCGTGCCGAGCGCGCCTAACGCGCGGCTTCCCGTACTATCCGCACTTTCGATACGTAAAGGAGCATATACATGGATTTGGGTATTTCCACCAACCCCACGCCAGAGCTCTACACCATTAAGGTAACCGGCGAGATCGATATCTCTAACGCCGATAGCCTGCGCAATGCCATCGATTTGGCGCTCGAGCAGCCCACCGAGGCCGTTGAGCTCGACTTTGCCCAAGTGAGCTACATCGATTCGACGGGCATTGGCGTGCTCGTGGGCGCCGCACACCACGCGGTCGACCACGGCAAGCGCTTTAGCTGTACCAATGTGCAGCCCCCGGTGATGCGCGTGGTTCAGCTGTTGGGTGTCGACCAGGAGATTTCGATCACCGCTGCATAATCTTTGCCCCCAAAAGGGCATGCCGTTTGGCATATGTTTGTGATGCGCTCGGACGTTTTGGCGTCCGGGCGCTATACTTGACCGAATGAATAGACGAGTTCCGGCCGAATGGCGCGGTGCGGGCTCGACTCACATCGAGCCTTGGAGGTATGTGTGTTTGGTATTGGAGAGGGTGAGCTCGCGATCATCGTGGTCTTCGGCTTTTTGCTGTTTGGCCCGGATAAGCTCCCGCAGATGGGCCGCACGATCGGCCGTGCCATCCGTCAGTTCCGCGAGACGCAGGAAAAGATGACGGCCGTTGTTCAGTCCGAGATTATCGATCCGGTGAGCGAGGCCGCGTCGGCTCCGGTCAAGCCCAAGAAGGCTGTCGTCGATGACGATTCCGATGCGGACGAGGATGCCGCCGGGACGGCTGCACCCGCAAAGAAGGAGACCTTTGCCGAGCGCCGCGCCCGTCTTGCTGCCGAGAAGGCCGCGAGCGAGGGTGCCACCGAGGAAGAAGGCGCTGCTGGTGAGGCCGAGAGCGCCGAGCCTGCCAAGGCCGAGCTTGCTGCTGCCGCCGCCGAGCCCGAGCCTGCTGCAGAGCCGGAGCCCGAGCCGGAGCCCGAGCCCGAGCCGGCAGAGCCCACGACGGCTGACCTCTACGCTCGTCGTCCCCGCAAGCGCAAGGCCGTCGTCGACCAGCTCGCTCGCGAGCTCGAGGCCGAGGACGATGCCGCTGCCGCCGACGCCCCGAAGGGAGGCGATGAGTAATGCCTATCGGACCTGCGCGTATGCCGCTCTTCGATCACCTGGGAGAGCTCCGTCGCCGCCTGACCATCGTGGTCGTGTCGGTGTTTGCCGCCGCTATCGTGCTGTATTTCGCCACGCCTGTTGTGCTCGACATCCTGGAAGATCCCATCCGCTCCTTTGTGCCGGACGGTAAGTTCTACATCACTACCACGCTCGGCGGCTTTGGCTTGCGCTTCTCGCTGGCCATCAAGATGGCCGTGGTCATGTGCACGCCCATGATCATCTGGCAGATTCTGGCGTTTTTCCTGCCGGCGCTTCGCCCCAACGAGCGCAAGTGGGTCGTGCCCACGGTGCTCGCCTCGACGGTGCTGTTCTTCCTGGGCGCAATCTTTTGCTACTTCATCATCATCCCTGCGGGCTTTGAGTGGCTCATCGGCGAGACCTCGGCCGTCGCCACGGCGCTGCCCGATCTGGAGAACTACGTCAACATGGAGCTGCTCTTTATGATCGGCTTTGGCGTGGCGTTTGAGCTGCCGCTCATCATCTTCTACCTGTCCGTCTTCCACATCGTGTCCTACGCTGCTTTCCGCGGTGCCTGGCGTTATGTGTACGTTGGCCTGCTTGTGGGCTCGGCTGTGATTACGCCCGACGGCTCGCCCGTTACGCTGGGGCTCATGTATGGCGCCCTGCTCTCGCTCTACGAGATTTCGCTCGCTATCGCTCGCGTGGTCATTACCGCGCGCGAGGGCAAGGAGGGCTTGTTTGTGAGCCGTCTGGACCTGTTTTCGGACGACGAAGAGGACGACGAGGAGTAAATCGGTATGCACGAGGTTGGCATTGTCAACGGCATACTTGATACAGTGATTCGCGCGGCGCGTGGGGCGGGGGCCTCGCGCGCCGTTTTGGTAACGCTGCGCATCGGGGATATGACCGAGGTCGTGCGCGAGGCACTCGACTTTGCCTGGGAGACGTTTCGCGACGAGGACCCGCTCACGAAGGGCTGCGAGCTTGCCGTGGAGGAGGTCCATCCACAAAGCGAGTGCCAGGACTGCGGTGAGGTCTTCGATCACGACCGTTTCCATTGCCGCTGCCCTCAATGTGGCGGCGCCAACGTGCGCCTGCTGCACGGCCGCGAGCTCGACATCGCCAGTATCGAAATCGAAACCCCCGACGATTAGCCCGCTAGCCATCTGGTGATGGGGTATAAAGGGGCCAAATTAAGGAGCGCTAAGTATGGCCGAGAAAACGATTGATATCGCGTCGCCGATCCTGTCGCGCAACGAGCGCCTGGCAGATCAGCTACGTCAGCGATTTAAAGAGACAAACACCTATGTGATCAATGTGCTTTCGAGCCCCGGCTCGGGCAAAACCACTACGATTCTGGGCACCAACGAGCGCCTGCGCGACAAGGCGGGCTTGCGTTGCGCCGTCATCGAGGGCGATATCGCCTCGGACGTCGACGCCATCACCATGAAGGAAGCCGGCATGCCCGCCATCCAGATCAACACGGGCGGCCTGTGCCACCTCGAGGGCAACATGATCATGGAAGCCGTTGACGCGTTCGACCAGGTCGTTGGGCTCGATAACATCGACGTCATCTTTATCGAAAATGTGGGCAACCTGGTCTGCCCAGTTGACTTTGACCTGGGCGAGAACCTGTCCATCATGATCCTCTCGGTGCCCGAAGGCGACGACAAGCCCATCAAGTACCCGGGCATCTTCCAGCATGCCGGCGCGCAGCTGCTCAACAAGGTCGACGTGGCCCCGGCTTTCGATTTTGACATGGATAGGTATACTAAGACACTCGATGACCTCAATCCGCAGGCGCCGCGGTTTGCCGTGAGCGCGCGCAAGGGCGAGGGCATGGATGCCTGGTGCGATTGGCTCATCGGGCAGATTGAGCAAGCAAGGGCGTAAGTCGGCCGCCATACGGGCGGGCGTAGCCGCAGAGATACGAGATAGGAGCCTCTTTTGAAGCTCATCATCGCCGAGAAAAACGACGCCGCGCGTCAGATTGCCGAGCGTCTGTCCACGGGCAAGCCCAAAAAGGACAAGGTGTACAACACCGCCATCTACCGTTTTGAGTGGAAGGGCGAGGAGTGCGTGACCATCGGCCTTGCCGGTCACATCCTAGCGCCCGATTTTTGCGACAGCGTGCTGTTCGATAAAAAGCTGGGCTGGTATTCGGTCACCGAGGACGGCGAGATGCTGCCGGCCGACATACCCGATGGCCTGGCGCGTCCGCCCTACGACACCAAGCGCAAGCCGTTTCTTGCCGATGGCATCTCAATCAAGGGCTGGAAACTCGAGAGCCTGCCTTACCTCACCTGGGCGCCCGTCATTAAGCTACCGGCCGAGAAGGAACTCATTCGTTCGCTCAAGAACCTCGCTAAAAAGTCTGACAGCGTCATTATCGCCACGGACTTCGATCGCGAGGGCGAGCTAATCGGTTCGGACGCCCTTAACAAGGTGCGCGAGGTGGCGCCGGACTTGCCGGTTGCCCGCGCCCAGTACTCTTCGTTTACCAAGGCCGAGATCACGCAGGCCTTCGATAATCTCGTCTCGCTTGACCAGAACCTGGCCGACGCCGGCGAGAGCCGCCAGCACATCGACCTCATCTGGGGCGCGGTGCTCACGCGTTACCTGACGCTCGCCAAGTTTGGCGGCTTTGGCAACGTGCGCTCTGCCGGCCGCGTGCAGACGCCGACGCTCGCTCTGGTGGTCGAGCGCGAGCGCGAGCGTATGGCGTTTGTGCCCGAGGACTATTGGCAGATCCGCGGCATGGGCGCCGCGCGGGGTGCTGCCGAGGACGACCGCTTTAAGATTGCGCACAAGACAGCACGCTTTACCGACAAAAATGCTGCCGAGACGGCATACGGCCATGTTGACGGCGTTGCGACGGCAACCGTC
>CAJKEF010000012.1 GCA_905198825.1 uncultured Collinsella sp.
GAACAACCTAGTGTTTTCGAGCTATACCAAGCAGGTCGAAGGCCAGGGCATGAAGCCCACCACGCGCACCGTGGACTCGGGCTTTGCCAAGGCGGCCGGCAGCATAGCTAAGTTCTTTGACGCCGCCGTGGGCAGCAAGCTCGTCAAACTTGTCCGCCTGCGTTATCTGGACGACGCGCCGCTGTGCCTGGAGACCACCTACCTGCCGCCAAGCTTCGAGACGCTCATCGATCGCGATATTAACGGTTCACTCTACGCCACGCTACGACAGGAGTTCCATCGCGCGCCGGCACAGGGGCATAAGACCTTTGAGGTGTGCTATGCCTCGCAAAACGAGGCGTTTTTGCTCAACGTTGAGCGCGGGCAGGCGCTGATCCTGATCACCGACTACGTCTACGACACCGACGGCCGACCGCTCCATGTCTCCAAGCGCATCCAGCGCACCGACCGTGCCAAATACACCGAGCCCATCGGCTAACCTGCCAAAATAAACCTGTCCCTAAATGGTAGGTTTGGGGAGGTCGGGGAACCAGGTTGGCTTGGGTTGGTTAGGGACGCGCTCGGCTAGAACCAGCTCCATCCAGCACATGTCGTACCAGCGGCCGAACTTTTGGGCGCAGCGGTCGAAGGCACCCACCAGGCGATACCCCATATGGGCATGGAAATCCTGGCTGTTGTGCGTCAGGTACTCGTCGTCCTTGTCGTGCGGCACGGCGATGAGGGCGCACATGTTGGTGATGCCCATCGCGATCAGGCATTGCTTGAGCGCATCGTGCAGTTTGCGGCCCAGCCCGCCATGGCGCACATCGCGTGCCAGGTAGATCGACGTCTCGACCGACCAGTCGTATGCCTCGCGGCTGTTGAGCGGGCTCACATAGGCATAGCCTACCGGACGCCCTTCCAGCTCCATCACCAAATACGGATAGCGCTTGAGCGTACGCTCGATGCGCCCGGCGAACTCCTCAACGCTCGGCACCTCGTATTCGCAGGTAATCGCCGTCTGGCGCACATACGGCTCATAGATGGCAAGCAACGCCGGCGCGTCTTCGGGCGTCGCCAGGCGAATCGTCGGCTCGGACATCTCGGTCATACAACCCTTCTTCCTCAAAAGCAAAGGCCGCCCCACGCCAAACCCAGGCGCGGGGCGGCCCCTTGCCATTACATCAGGCTACAGGACAGCCGCCAACGCGTCGATATCCTTCTGCGTCGTGGCCCAGCTGGTGCAAAAGCGCACCACCGTGTGGGTCTCGTCGTACTTTTCCCAGTACTCGATCGAGGCGTGCTCGCGAATGCGCGCCATGTCCTCGTTGGGCAGAATCACAAACTGCTGGTTTGTGGGCGTCTCCAAAAAGAATTGGTAGCCGCGCTCGTGCAGCACGCGACGAAGCGCCTGCGCGGTTTCGATCGCTTGGCGACCAATCTCAAAATACAGGCCGTCGGTAAAGAGCGCCTCAAACTGCACGCCCGTCAGGCGGCCCTTGGCCAACAGCGCGCCGTGCTGCTTAATGCGCGGAATGGGATGTGCCGGAGCGTGCATGCCGCAGAACACCACAGCCTCGCCGCAGAGCGCGCCGCACTTGGTGCCGCCGATGTAGAACACGTCGCACAGCTGCGCCAGCTCGGGCAGGGTAATGTCGCACTCATCGGCCGCCAGCGCATAGGCCAGGCGGGCGCCATCCACAAACAGCGGAATCTCGCGCTTCTGGCACACCGCGTGAATCGCCGCGAGCTCGGCCTTGGAGTACAGCGTGCCGTACTCGGTCGATAGACTCACGTACACGGCGCCCGGGAACACCGTGTGCTCGTAGCTCTCGTTTTCGTAGAACACCTGGATATAGTTCTCGAGGTCCTCGGCGTGCATCTTGCCCTCGTAGCCGGGGATGGTGAGCACCTTGTGGCCGCCAAACTCGATGGCGCCCGCCTCGTGACAGGCGACGTGGCCAGTCTCGGCAGCAACGACACCCTCGTAGGGCGCAAGCAGCATGTCAATCACCGTCGCGTTGGCCTGCGTGCCGCCCACCAGAAAAAACACGTCGGCATCGGGGGCCTGGCAGGCCTCGCGAATAAGCTGCTTGGCACGCTCGGTATGCGCATCGGTACCGTAGCCAGGCTGCGGCTCCATGTTGGTATCGACGAGCGCCTGCAGCACTGCCGGATGTGCGCCGTGGGAATAGTCGTTGTTAAACGCGAGCATGGCAATCCTCTCTTACCGGGTATCGGCCAGATGATTCAAACGGAGCTATTGTACGCCGCTGGGATAGGCAATGCGCGCGGCAAGGCACTCAAGTGCCAGTACCAGGGCAAAACCGCAGCTCACGTCACTCAAAAAGTGCGCTCCGATCACGATGCGCCCAAAGGCGACGAGCGCCGCGATCACAGCCGCCGCCCAAAAGATCACGCGGCGACGCGAAGGTTTTTCCTTAAAGGCTGCCGCGGGAAGCCCGGCGAGCATAAGGCCGATCGCCGCGTGCGCCGTGTGCCCACTCGCAAACGACTTAAAGCCGTCCTTGATTACACCGGCGGCGATATAAGTCCACTTGTCGGGGTTGCCGATCACCCACCACGGCTGAAACTCGAGTCCCTGCGTCACCTCGATCACGCGCATGCGCGGACGCGACCACAGCGGCTTGACGATCACGTTGAGGATAATGGCCTGAGCGACCCACACGACAAGCACCATCAACGCCCAGCGCGTGAGCTCGTCGGGCTCGGTCGTGCGCGTGAGGCGATAGACGATAAGGTTGGCGACGATGGCCAGCACAAACGTCAGCACCAACTGAGCCGCGATGAGTTTGCCGCCAACCCTCAAGGACGAAACGATCTCGTAGCCGGTCAGGCCAACGTTGACGAGGATGCCGAGCACGGCGAGCCATTTGCTCCCCCTGGAGTCGGGACGCACCGCGCGCACGAGCATAACGCCCGCGATGCTCGCCGTCAGCTCAAACGGCAGCTCGCCGGCGGCCTCGATAAAGCGACCGTACATGCTGCCGATATTGAACAGCGCGCTCGAAATCTGATAATCGAAGAAACTGCCCACGCCCAGACAAAGACACAGGACAACCGCGATAATGGCAACATCTTTCTTATAGATATACCCGAACATACTTTCCTTTCGATGGGGTCAGATTGCCCAAATGGGGCGTTTGCAGCGTCGACCCGTTAGTCATCGTCAGTCGCGCCCAGCTGCTGCAGTAGCATGAGCGCGGCCGCCACCGGGCCGGTGCCGTCGTTGGCGTCGAGACCGCGACCCAGGCCGCTGCCCGCACCGGCGCCTGCCTTGTAGGGTACCGACAGCTTGCGGCTCTTGGGGAAGTTCACCGCGCCATAGCGATTCTTGAACTCAAAGGCTACCTTCTTGGGAACGTCAACCCCCAGGAAGGTAATGCGCCCACCGCTGAGCGTGACGCTCTCGAGCCCCAGGCGCTCGCCGCGAATGCGGATGCGCGCGCGGTTGAACAGGTTGAGTCCCGCCAGCGGCAGCTCGCCATGCGCAGCCTCGGTCTCCTCCTGC
This sequence comes from uncultured Collinsella sp., assembly GCA_905198825.1. Taxonomy (GTDB): domain Bacteria; phylum Actinomycetota; class Coriobacteriia; order Coriobacteriales; family Coriobacteriaceae; genus Collinsella. The sequence goes on from CAJKEF010000012.1 coordinate 3,512, forward strand.
ACCTCATCGATGCTCTCCAGGTCCTCGGCCGCTGCAAGCTTACGGTACACGAGCACGCGCTGATCCACCGCCGGCAGGTACTCCTCGGACAAGAAGTAGTCGGCCGGCAGGTTAATACCCACGCTCGCCGCCTCCACGCCGGCATCGTCATCGCCGCGCGCCTCGGCCACGGCCTGTCCCAGCATCTGCGTAAACAGGTCAAAGCCCACGCTCGACAGGTTGCCGTGCTGCTCGGCGCCCATAAGCGAGCCGGCACCACGGATCTCCAGGTCGCGCATGGCGATGCGCATGCCGCTGCCCAGGTCCTGGAACTCGGAAAGTGCGGTCAGGCGCGCCGTCGCCTCCTCGGTGAGAGGCAGCTCGCCCGGGAACATAAAGTACGCGTAGGCCTGCGTGGCAGAGCGGCCCACACGGCCCTTGAGCTGGTAAAGCTGCGCCAGACCCAGGCGCTGCGAATCCTCGATGATCAGCGTGTTGGCGGTCGCGTTGTCGATGCCGCTCTCCACGATGGTCGTGGCGATGAGCACGTCGATCTTTTTGGTCGCAAACTCGATCATCACGTCCTCGACCTCGCGCGGGCTCATCTTGCCGTGCGCCACGCCCACGCGCGCCTCGGGCGCGGCCTCGTGCACGCGCGCCACGGCGTCGTCGATGGTCTTGACGCGGTTGGACACGTAGTACACCTGGCCGCCGCGACCCACCTCCAAGCGAATCGCCGCGCTCACCACGTCGGGATCGTACTCTCCCACGTGCACGATCACGGGGCGGCGCCCGGTCGGCGGCGTGGTGATCAGGCTCATGTCGCGCACGCCGCTCGTGGCCATCTGCATGGTTCGCGGAATCGGCGTTGCCGAAAGCGTGAGCACGTCAATCTGCTCACGCAGGTTCTTGAGCTGCTCCTTGTGCTGCACGCCAAAGCGCTGCTCCTCGTCGATGATCACCAGGCCCAGGTTCTTGGGGTTCACATCGGCCGAAAGCAGGCGGTGGGTGCCGATGAGCACATCGATCGTGCCCTCGGCAAACGCCTTGAGCGCGCGCTTCTGCTGCGCCGGGGTGCGGAAGCGGCTGAGCACTTCGACCTCGAGGCCAAACGGGGCAAAACGCTCAAAGAAGGTCTCGTAGTGCTGCTGGGCCAGAATGGTCGTGGGGCAGAGCACCATGACTTGGCGGCCGGAGTCCACGCATTTAAAGGCTGCGCGCAGGGCGACCTCAGTCTTGCCGAAACCCACGTCGCCGCACAGCAGGCGGTCCATGGGCTTGGGCGCCTCCATGTCTGCCTTGATGTCGGCGATAGCCTCCAGCTGGTCGCGTGTCTCGTCGTAAGGAAAGCTCTCCTCCATCTCGATCTGCTCGGGCGTGTCGGGCGGGCAGGCGATGCCTGCGATCGACGAGCGGCGCGTATACAGGTCGACCAGGTCAAACGCCAGCTTTTTGGCGTTCTTGCGCGCCTTATTGGTGGCACGCGTCCAGTCGGCAGTGTTGAGCCTGGTCAGGCGCGGCTTGTCGCCGTCGGGGCCAACATAGCGTGTGATGCGGTCGACCTGCTCGAGCGGCACGTAGAGCTTGTCGCCGTCGGCATATTCCAGCAAAAAGTAGTCGCGCTCCTTGCCGCCCACTTCCTGGCGCGCGATCTCGCTAAAGAGCGCGATGCCGTGAGTGGCGTGCACCACGTAGTCGCCCGGCTTAAACGGGAACGTGATCTGCGTAATGTCCACCTTACGGCGGCTGCGCGCGCGGTTGGCATCCATGCGGGCGTTGAGGTCGGCGATCGAGAACACGGCCAGGTTGGCATCGGGCACCACTACGCCCTGCGGCAAGGCGGCATCGACAAAGGTCACGCGTCCGCGCGAGATGGTGGGCACGGCGGCACCGGTGGCGGCCTGTGCGGCGCCCGCCTCCAGAGAGCGGGCGTTGAGCGCATCCGCCTTGCGTTCGCGAATCGAGGCATGGGCCTCCTGGCGGGCGGTGCGATCGGCAGAATCTGCCGCGGCCACGCGCACACGGTCGCCAATAGCGCCGGCGTTTTCGGGCGCCGCGGTCAGCGATTCCTCAAACGTAATGCCCCCATCGCCAAAGGTGAGCTCCATCGACTCGCGCGCGCCACGGTCGGGAATGGCAAACACGCAGGCATAGCGCTTGCCCACGACTTCCTGAATGCGCGTCATAAAACGGTTGTCCGAGCCTGCGATAGCAGGCTGCTCAATCTTGAGCTCTGCCGTAACCGCACCGCCGGCGCGAATCAGGCTCACATAGTTCAGGCGCTGCTGAGCACCAAAATCGAGCTGCTGAGCACGTACATACAGGCCATCCAGTCGGTCAATCCCCGCCTCGCCGGCACGGGCCTCGATATCCTCGTAGGCGCGCAGGCAGTCGTCGAACAGCGAACGCGGCTCGGACAGGACCACGAGCGCCTTGCCGCTCACGTGTGCCAGCGGGCTTACGGTCTGGCCGTACATCACCGGCAAAAAGCGGTCGAGCTCGGGCGTGACGATGCGTGCATCCACCATCTCGAGCAGCGCCGCCAGCTTGCTGTCGTCCTGGCTGGCGCGATAGAGCGCCACATGCATGTTGTGGACGGCCTCGTCGGTAAGCGCCAGCTCACGGCACGGGAAGATCTCGATACTGTCCTCGTTGCCGATGGTCTGCCCCGTTGAGCTCACCATGCGGCGGATGCGGTCAATCTCGTCGCCAAAGAACTCAATGCGCACGGGCGCTTTCTCTTGTGCGGGGAACACCTCGACGGTGTCGCCGTGAACGCGGAACAGACCGGGCGCATCAGCGGCACCGGCATTGGTGTAGCCCATGCCCACCAGGCGATGCGGCACCTCGTCAAAAGGAATCTCCTCGCCCACCGCAAAGATCGTGGACTCCCAGTAGCGGCTCTCGACCGGCGGCACGCAGCGCAGCAGCGCGCGGGCCGAGGCGACCATGATGCAATTGTCCCCGCGCACGATACGCCCCAGAGCCTCGCAGCGCTGGGCCACCACGGCATCGTCGGGCGCCTGCTCGCGCCACGGATAGTCCTTGCGCTCGGGAAAGCGGCACACGTGCGCCAGGCCAACATAGGCGGCCAGGCTACGCGCGGCGCGATCGGCAGCGTCCTCGCCGCTCACGATATAGACCGTGGGACGCGGACGGCGCGCAAACTGGGCTGCCGCCATAAGCGTGCGACCCGACTGCGACACGGCCAACGTCACGTCCTCGCCGGCATCGAGTCCGGCCTCGACGGTCTGCAGCGCCTCGGCAGTGTAGAGCTGCGCGGCTATACGGTGAATGAGCATGCTGTTCCTCCGGCATCGCAACGCCAAAAGCCCGCCGGGGCAAGCTCGGCGGGTATGCGGCGGATTTCATTGCCTGTCATGGTAGCGCATGGAGAGGACTCCGGCTCAAGGGCAAACCCAGCCCCGCAAAAAACGCCAGACGAAGATGCGTTCCGCCCTACCCCGCTACGCGCACGCTGGGGCACAAATCTGCCAGCGGACACTCGTCACACTTGGGTTTGCGGGCGTCGCAGATCTCGCGACCGAAGGTAATCCACTGATGGTTAACCGACTCCCAATACTCGTGCGGCAAAATCTTGAGCAGATCCTGCTCGGTCTTGAGCGGCTCCTTGGCATGCGTCTTGGGACTCAGCATCAAGCGGTGCGCAATGCGGTTGACGTGCGTGTCCACCGCAATGCCCTCCACGATGCCATACCCCACGTTGAGCACGATGTTCGCCGTCTTGCGTCCCACGCCCGGCAGCTTCACGAGTTCCTTCATGTCGGCCGGCACCTCGTCGCCATAGTCGGCGACGATCATCTGCGCGGCCTCGACGGCATGTTTGGCTTTGCTCTTGTAGAAGCCGAGTGACTTGATGGTGTCTGCCACGTCAGCCACGCTCGCCCCGGCCATGGCCTCGGGAGTGGGCCACTGGGCAAACAGCCGCGGCGTCACCTTGTTGACCTGCGCATCGGTCGTTTGCGCCGAGAGCAGCACCGCGATCAGCAGGCGGAAGGGATTCTCGTGGTCCAAAAAGCACTCGACCGGGCCATAGCGACGGTTGAGACGCTCGCACACCTCAACGGCGCGCTCGCGTTTGGCGGCATTGGTCTCGCGTGGCATAACGACTCCTCGGCTCAACGGCACAATAAACTTATGGGCACAATTGTCCCACGTCCGAAACGCTTACGCCTCCAAGAATGCGCCGGTCTGACGGCTCCACAGGCTCGCCGCCCGCCTCGACAAGCTGCGCATGCGTACCGTCCTCGACAATCTCACCGTCGGCCAACACCACGATGCGATCGAGCGCCGCCACGGTGGACAGGCGGTGCGCCACCACAATGGAGGTACGTCCACGCATCAGGTTTTCGAGCGCCTCCTGCACCAGCGCCTCGGACTCGCTGTCGAGGGCAGACGTCGCCTCGTCGAGCACTAGAATCGGCGCGTCGGTTAGGATGGCACGGGCGATAGCCACGCGCTGACGCTGGCCGCCCGAGAGCTTGACGCCGCGCTCGCCCACCATGGTGTCAAAGCCACGGGGCAGGCGGTCGATAAACTCGGTCGCATTAGCCAAGCGAGCCGCCTCGCGGATCTGCTCATCAGTGGCGTTGGGACGACCGTAGGCGATATTCTCGCGAATGGAGCGATGGAACAGCAGCGCCTCCTGCGGCACGTAGGCAACCTGGCGGCGCAGGCTCTGCTGCGTGCAGCGCGAGACATCCTGACCGTCCACGAGCACGCGGCCGCCCTGAACATCGTCCAGGCGCAGCAGCAGCTTGGTGAGCGTCGTCTTACCCGAGCCCGATTTGCCCACCAGGCCCACGCGCTGGCCCGCCGCCACATGAAGCGTCAGGTCATCGAACACGCTCTCGCCCGCCACAGCGTCACGGTACGCAAAGCTCAGGTGCTCAAAATCAATCGCGCCCTCGGTCACTTTGAGCTCAGGGGCGTCCGGGTCGTCTGCCACCAAACGTGGCTCGTCCAGCACACGCGTCATCTCGGCCGCATCGCCCAGCGCGCGGTTGATGCGCTGCATCATGGAGCTTACGTAGTTCAGACGCATGGTGAGGTTATAGGTGTAGGTAAAGATCATGACGAGCGAGCCGGCCGAGATGCCAAACCACGCGTTGCCGCCCGCCACGAACACACTCACCACGGCCATAGTGATGACGATAAGGCCCGAGGTCGTAAAGTTGCGCTGCATCATGGCGTGCATCGAGACCGTCTCGGCATCGCGCGCGGCACGATCGGCGGCGTCGAACAGATCGCGTTCAAAGTCCTCGCGCCCGCAGGTCTTGACGGCCAAGATGTTCGTGACCGCGTCGGAGAGCACGCCCGAGAGCTTGTTCTGCGCGGCGGACGTCGCGGCCGAAAGCGGCATGATGCGCTTGTACATAAGCCAGACGAACGCAATGTAGACGACCATGATGCCCACCAGGATCACGGTAAACGTCGGCACCACCGGAGCGAGCGCCGCTACCGTGCAGACAACCGAGGTGATGGTGGGAATGAGCGAATACACCGTCACGTCGACCAAGCCCGTGTAGCCGCTCATAAAACGACTCGTCTGGCTCACAAGCGATCCGCCAAAACGGCTGGTGTGGAATGTCATGGATTGATTGGAGAGCGTGTCGAAGCACAGGCGCGCCAGGTGATAGTTGCCCGCAATCTCGAGCTTGTAGACGGTGTAGTCCTGCAGCTTGGAGAGGATTTGGCCCACTAGGTTAACGAGCACGAGTGCCAGAATGTAGGGGCCAAAGACCTCAAACACCCGGTCGCCCGCCACGGGACCGGCCTGGACGCGGTCGACGATAAGGGCCATCACGTAGGTGTTGGCAAACGTGAGCAAAAAGATGTAGCCCGCCGACGAGAACACCGAGAGAAAGACGATCAGCGGTTGCGTGCGCGTGACACCCCAAAACCGCTGCAGCGTGCGGCGCACGGTGGAGCGGCTGAGCGGGCTGGTGCTTCTCTGAGACATGGGCTTCCTTTCGCGTCTGATAGGGCGAAACGCCATTGTTGCACATTGGAGCACGCTTCAGACAAGCGCGATGCGAAAAGCGCCCGCGCCGTGCTTGCGCAGGCGCTCCGCCGTCAGATGCAATTAGTCCTCGTCTTTTTGGTCTGCGAGCAGCTCCGCGGATGTGGGCCCCAAGATCTCGTCGGCCTCCTCGGCATCTTCCAGCGCGTCGATATCCTTGAGTTTGCGCTCCATGACGTTGGTGCGCGTGGTGATAATGCCCTCGACCGTTTTGCCCGCGGTCTCGATCTGCTGCTGGGCGCGGCGCAGCGCCTTTTGATAGCGCGGCAGCTCGGCCTTGACGGCGGAGAGCACTCGCAGTACATCGTCGGTGCGTTTTTGCAGCTTAAACGTTTGGTAACTCATCTGCAGGCTGTTGAGAATGGCTGCCATGGTGCTGGGGCCGGCAACGTTGACGTGATAGTCGCGGCCCAGGGTCTCGATAAGCCCGGGGCGGCTGACGACCTCGGCGTACAGTCCTTCAAACGGCACGAACATGATGCCAAAGTTGGTCGTTGCCGGCACACTCAGGTACTTTTCGCAGATATCCTTGGCCTCGCGCTTGACCATGGTGTCGAGCGTCTTGCGCGCTGCGGCGACGGCCTCAGCGTCACCCGACTCCTGCGCGTCGAGCAAGTGCTCGTACGCGTCGCCCGGAAACTTGGAGTCAATCGGCAGCAGCACGGGGTCGCCCTCGTCCACCGGCAGCTTGACGGCAAACTCAACGCGCTCCGAGGCACCGGGCTTGGTGGCGACGTTTTCCAGATACTGGTCGGGTGTAAGGATGTCCGCCAGAATTGCACCCAGCTGCACCTCGCCCAAAATGCCACGCGCCTTCACGTTGCCCAGCACGCGCTTAAGGTCGCCCACGCCGGTGGCGATGGACTGCATGTCGCCCAGGCCCTTGTACACGGCCTCGAGCTGGTCGCTCACCTGCTTAAACGATGCAGACAGGCGGTCGTTGAGCGTGCGGGAGAGTTTCTCGTCCACCGTCGCGCGCATCTGATCGAGTTGCACGTTGTTGTCCTTGCGGATGGCGCCCAGCTGGGCATCGACCGTCTCGCGCACCTTGTCCAGGCGATGCTCGATGCCCTCGCGGTTGGCACCGAGCTGTTGGGCCGTCTCGCGGCGCAGGTCATCCATCCGGTCACCAGCTTGCGAAAACTCGCGTGCGATGGTCAGGTAACGTTGCTGCTCCACGGCCGCATCGGTCGTCTGCTGCTGCGCGATGACATTGGCCGTGCGGCGTGTTTCGACCAGCGCGACGTTCAGGGCATCGAGCGTGCTGTTGGCCTGCTCGAGCGCCGCGAGCGTCTCCGCGTCGTTGCCGCCACGCTCCCGCAACTCGGCACGCAGGCTCTTGAGCTGAAGGGCGCAAGCCACAGCAACCCCCACCGCCACCAAGGCGATCACAACAAGCACAATATCAATAGCAGACATAAACTCCGCCCAACAAACCCAATCGAGCACCAATCAAAACCGCAATCAATCTTACCCCGCCACACACACGGATCACTCACTGCCTTGCAGACATATTTCTCTTAGAGCCGCGGTCGCTAAAATGCTAACTCTCCCAGCCGGTGCGGATGGTTGTCATGACGTCGCCTAGGCGCTGGCCGAGGGCTGACAGATGTTGGAGCACCTCGTTGGGCGATGCGCCGTTGAGGATGCACGTGAGGGCATACGACGCCAGAAAGATGACCGCAAGCCCCAGCGGGATGAGCACGATCATCGCCAATGTGCGCAGGCGCTGGCCCACGCGGCGACGACGCGCACGACGCTTGTCGAACGCGAGCTCCTGCGCATATGAATCTTGCTGTACGGAATAGGCCTCTGGTGCCGATTCGCCCGCAGGCGAAACCGCAGGCGTGGCATTTTGCGCAGGGGGCTGGGCTGCCGCCCCCTGCATTTGCATCTCCATGAGTCGTTGCTGCTGACGCAGCATGCGCTCAGCTTGTTGCTGCGGAGTCTCAAGAAACAGATCCATGTTGGCCTCCAAAATCGGAGCATTCGACGCTTACGCCCAGCATCCCGCACCATCGCGGCCGCGGCAACGAAATCCGCGGCAATAGCTATGAAGATTCTTGCTGACAAAAACTGTCGAAAACCTCAACAACTCCCCTGCCAGCACTTTCTCTGAGCTTTTTTCGCCAACAATCTTTTGGCCTTCCACCCTTACGCCAACTGACCAAAATCTAACCAAAAGCTTGACGAAAATTGTGAAGACAGGGACCCCCCACAAAAAGTGCCGCCCCAAAGGGGCGGCACACAAACCAATCTATTAGCCAAAACTCGTTGGCAAGCCCGCGTCGTCAGACCCGCGGCGCATGCCTTTGCCTCGCGCGACTCTGCGAAGCCGTGAGCGAGAGGGAAAGGGATGCGCCGCGGGTCTGACGTCCGGAGCGGTGAAATCAGCAGTTGCCCTGCGCTCCGTGGTCGGTGAGGACAGACTACATGCCCGCGAGACCTCGGGCGGCGGTGGCGCACATAAACGCCAAGGCTAAAATCACGAGTGAGCCCGCGATGTCTGCCAGCACGCCCATTGCACGGCGCTCAAACAACCAACTCTCAAAGTGCGGAGCGACGTTGCGCCAAACACGCCACAGCAAGATGCCCATACCGATGACGCCCGGGATATTGAGCAGTAGGATCTCGGAGCACAAAAGACCGATCAGGTTGCCGGCGACAAAACCAGCGTCGCCCTCGCAGTATTTGCGATAAATCATGTACAACATGTACGCCACAAACGGCTGCAGGCACGCAGAGATAAACGTAACCACCATCGAGGGGTCCTGAGAAAAGACATCGGTGAGTTTATCGACACTCGTGGCATCTTTCGAAGCCAAGAACAAGCCAATGACCACCACGGGCACCACGCCCAAGATAACCTCGACCAGAGTAAACAACTTAGCAGTCAGATCCTCGCTAGCCGTATTGAGGTGAGGCGCCCACTCAGGATGAGCGCCGACCTTCTTGTCCTTCTCGGCACGATCGGCCTTTTTGCCCTCGGCAACCCGACGACCAGGATCCTTGCGAGTTCCCGCCGCAGCAACCCGAGCCCGAGACTTCTTACCCATAACCAACACCTCACAAGAGGAAACGAATAGCCAACGCTACCCAGTGTACCCTCTAAGCAACGTCACCGCCCCAACCGGCCCCCACAAAAACGTGCC
>CAJKEF010000013.1 GCA_905198825.1 uncultured Collinsella sp.
GTTAGTACTAAGATATTCATCTAATAAATTGCATTAGTGGCTTTAGTTTTGGGGGAAACGAGGCAACGTGACTATGACATGCTCTTTGGTGGTTAACAGCAAGAGCGGTAATACCAGGATGGTTTCGGGCGCGATCAAGCGCGCTCTGCAGGCTGCGGGCGTTGAGTTTGTCCATGCCGCGGCGTTGAGCGACGATGCGGATGCAGATCAGGTTGCGCTCGAGGCGCAGGGCGCCTGCGCGGCCGACACGGTGCTCGTCGGTTTTTGGTGCGACAAGGGCGCGTGCACGCCTTCGGTTGCCGCGCTGCTCTCCGCTCTGCACGGCAAGCGCGTTTTCCTCTTTGGTACCTGCGGTTTTGGCGCCGACCAGAGCTATTATCAGCAGATTATCAATCGCGTGACCTCCAATTTGGCCGAGGATGCCGAGCTTGTGGGTTGGGCAATGTGCCAGGGCAAGATGGGTCCCGCGGTCAAGCAGCGCTACGAGGCCATGCTCGAGCAAGATCCCGACAATGTCCGCTTTAAGTTGCTGCTCGACAACTGGTTTGCCGCAAAGGACCATCCCACCAAGGAAGATTTGGATAACATGGCTGCAGCCGCCAAAAAGGCCGTGCTGGGCGAGTAGCTCCCATCGCTGACGGCGGTCGGTCCATCTTTCTAAATGAAACGTCCTCCCGGGCGTCGGGGCACGAAGTTCCCTGCTCTACAGTCCTGCGCAAGACGAAGGCCACATTAAGTGGCCTTCTTTGCGTGCGGAACTCGCGATGAACTTCGTGCCCCGCCGTCCGGGAGGACGCCTCTTTATTGATGGGAGGCCTGATAGGTCGATGGTTCCGTGCCCGGATGCGTCCAAAGTGGGACGGGCTTTCCGGATGGGCAGGCTTTCGAAAAATGCGTCCCGGAATTTGCCTTTGGAATGGGACGTAGTTTCCCGTTGAGGTGCTTTGCGGAAAGTGCATCCCACTCTGGGCGGTCGAAGTGGGACACACTTTCCCAAAGGCGCTCCAACGGGAAATTGCGTCCCATTATTCGGTCAAGAAACGGGATGCATTTTCCCAATGAGAGCAAAACCGGAAAATGCATCCCACAATCAGCCCTCAAAGTGGGACGCCGTTTCCCAATGAGGCTCAAGCGGAAAATGCATCCCGGAATTTGCGCTCAAAGTGGGATGCGGTTTCCGGTTGAGGGTCTAAGGGGAAAGTGCGTCCCAGAATCGACGCTTGAAATGGGATGCAGTTTCCCGATGAGGCACTCGACGGAAAATACATCCCAGAAATGGCCTTTGAGCTGGGATAAGATTTCCGCGGCATCTCGGATTCTCAAAAATGAGACACGCCGTTGGCGAAAATGAGACACGTGATATCGGGCATCGGACGTATCATTTGCAAAAATGAGTCCACTCCACTCGAATAAAGCGAGGTCCCTCATGTACGTTCCACACCCCCGTATCCGTAGGCTGTCGAAAATCCCGCTTGTTGGGACGGCGGCGCTTGCTGCGTTGATCGCCACGAGCGTCGCCTGCTTCACGGCCACGCCCCAGGTTGCCCAGGCGGCAGACGCGCCCGCAATCACCGATATGACCGAGCAGGATTATCAAGCCCTGGGTCTGGGCACGAGCGAGGACATTCCGGCCGATACCGTTGGCCCCTATTCCACTGATACCCCCACGACGTTTGCCACGCGCAGCGAGGTCTATATGGCAGCTAACGGTAGCCATGGCAATCGCTACACTCTGCGCGACAAGCTCGAGAACGTCGAGCGCGGTGACATTGGCGGCAGCAGCAAACTCACCGATGGCTATGGAAGTGTGTGGGGCGCCGCAAAGTTCTGGCAAAACGTCAACAACTTCGATACGAACAGCGATCTCTACAAGCATAGCGACTACGGTGGCGGCACCTGGTCGTACCTAAGCAACAATGAGTCCTCAACAGTACTCGCCAACGACAACAACGGTTTCTCGGGCATTCACGCCACGAGTGTTGAGTTCTGCAGCGACGCCAGCACGGGCAAAAAGAGCCGCGTTGCCGAGCTCCGTGCCTACGGCGACAGTTCCTCCACGACGATTGACGGCAAGTCATACGCCGGAAAGGTTGAGCTGGTCCTCTACTCGTTTAGCAACGGGCGTACGCGCACTCTCGACACACACCTGCCGGTGACGGTCAACACTAATATGATGTACGAAGGCCGTTTTAAGTACCTGGATGCCGGTTACCTGCAAGAGCACGACGCCGTCTTTGATGTCGAGGCGGGCGATGTCGATGGCGACGGCGTCGACGAGCTTTTTGTCTACGCGGGCTGCTATGTCGACGAGAACGGCGTGCGCAAGGCTGTAGTCGACATGTATGACTTGGAGGGCGGCAACTGGAAGCAAAGCGTCGTCAAGATCGATGCCGGTAACGCCGCGGACTACATCACGCACAACAAGGGCGGGAACGACTCCTGGACGCAGCTTCAGTCAGCTCCTGTCGTTTCGCTAGCGGCCGGCGACCTCGATCGCGATTTTTGCGATGACCTCGCCATCGTGGTCTCGGCACCCTACGGCAAGAAGAATATTGATAAGTCGACGCATTGCGAGCTGTTTTCGTGGGATGCATCCAAGGGTGCGCTCGTCCATGTCGATGCTCTGGGCGACGCGGGCGCAATCTCCCTCTCCGCGAACGGCAAGACCATGGTCGCTGCGAATGCGACGTTCGGCACGTTTGCCGCCTACGATGAAGAAGGAAAGAAGACGGGTGAAACCGTCACGGGCCTTATTCTTGCGGGCTATGACTGGCAACGCAGCGCTTTTGATTACGGCGCTTCTGACGGCAGCAAGGGGCTGTACGGCGCGCTGTACCGCTACGCGTATTTTGACTCGGAGTCTGGCGAGTTCAAGCTTTCCGATTGCAAGGAATACAGAGACGGGCTCCTCGCCTCCTATGGGCTGATGCATGTGCCCAACAGCGCATGGAAGGATAGCGCTCAGGATAAGCGCTATCCGTGCACCTTGGCGCCTATTGCCCTTGCCACTGCCAACCTTGACGGCCTGTCCGAGCAGCTGGCGGTCGACGAGGTGCTCGTGGGCGGCGATGTGTTCCGCGACTTTGCCTGCAACACGGCACAGAGCGGGGCTCAGGGCTTGGGGTCCATGGTCGGAACCATGAGCATGAGCGGTCAGCAATACAACAGCAGCAACAAGCATGACCACAAGGGTATAGAGCAGGTGTGGATCAGCGACGTCAAGGCGGGCAGCGTCTCGGGTTCGGACCGCTATAACGAAAGCTTTATCGCCGTGGTGGGCAAGCACCGCGACGAGGACCTGCGCAAGAACGATGACTACTATTGGATGACCGCCTCGCATTTTTCGCTCGACGAGAACGGAAAGGTGCGCCGCGGCGAGGAGCAGGTGATTAGCGAGAGCAACCGTCGCGGCACTACCTACGGCACATTTATCTCGCTCGCGCTGCCCGATGTCGACAACGACAGCGTCAAGATCACGTACAAGGACCGCTACAAGGTCTATACCAACCCGCGCGTGCTTGCCGTGCTGCAGGATGCGCCCTATGTTGAGGATCTGGAGCAGGCATACGGCTATCTGGTGTTGGGCGGCACGTCATACGGAGAGGAAAAGGGCACGGGGACATCCCAGGGCTATACCATTGGCGCCGAGTTGGGCGTTGCCGTCGAGGTGCAGACCGGTCCGCCCCTGGTCGCGATGAATGCTTCAGTCGATTTTGCCGCCGAGGGATGCTATGACTACCGGAGCGAGCGCACGGTCAGCGCAAGCGTAAGCTATGAGTCGCATGCCGGCGAGGGTGACAAGACCGTGCTCTACACGATTCCGATGGTCTATTACGAGTATGAGATCGAAAATGAGGAAACTGGTGGCAAGGGCGTGATGGCGGCGCCCGTGTCGCTCGGCGCGCAGACCTCGGTCGTTAATGTCGAGGCCTATGACCGCATTGCCAAACAGCACAATATGACGCCGCTCAGCTACTTTTTGACCAACCGGTCGGGAGAACCCGGAACCTATCAAACGACGCTCAACGGCGAGACTCCCGTTGGGGATTCCTTTGGCCTGGGCAAGCCTGGCGTAACGCGCGCCTACACGCACGATGGGTTTAACGGCGCCGCCGCGCAGTCGGGGGCGAGCATTGAGCAGACCATCGAAGTCGAGGAGGGCAAGGAGCAGGAGCTCGAACTCGGCTTGACGCTGAACGGCAGCGTTGTCATGGGCGCGAAGCTCGCAAAGCACGAGTTGTTTGGCGGCCTGTGCTTTGGTGCCAACGCCGGCTTTACTACGGGTAACTCCTCGAGTGAATCGACCGAATACGGCGGCACCGTCGACAACCTGCCCGAGGCCGCGCAGGGCAAGTACGGTTTTGTGTGGCGTCTGGGCGTCAACGCGGTGGATGTCGACAAGTTCGAGACAGACTCGGGCGACAAGCTCGGCACCAAGGACACCGACCAGTTCTGGATCGTGGGCTATGACGTTAAGGACGTCGAGATGCCCGACGCGCCGGCCGTGACGGGCTTTACGGCAAACGCCGTCGATTCGACCAGCGTTACGTTTAGCTGGGACGATGTACTCGCAAACAAGAGTGGCTTTAGCTACGGCGTGGGCATGCTGCAGAGCAATGCGGCGGATGCGGTCGTCAATAGCTGGAAGATTGCCGACAACACGCAGACCTCGCTCAAGTGGGATGGGCTGCAGCCCAATACGGAGTATCGATTCGCCATCGCCGCCGTTAAGAATGGATCCACGACCGAAACAGGTATTCGCTCGGCAATCATCACGGTCAAGACCATGCCCGATGGCATGACGATGACCGTGAGCGGACCTGCGGCGAATGCTGCGGAGGGGTCGGATCTTGGATACGACTCTTCGGTTGAGCGCACGGCGGGAAGCCACCTGACGCTCTCGGCGATTGGCCATGTGAAGCAACTCGGTGCCGACGATAGCGAAACAGGGCTGGCACCGACCTATATGTGGTACCGCAAGGGCCGTGGCGAGACAGAGTTTAAGCTCGTGGGTGCCGATGGCAACCTCGCGGCTGGAACGGCCTCAAAGCTCGAGATTGACCTGACCGCAGACGATGACGGTGCGCAGTATTACTGCCACGTGGGATACAACGACGTGGGCCTCGACACCGGCACGACGCTCGTGAATATCGAGGCCGAGGAGACGGCGTCCACAACGGTGAACGCCACCCCGATCCGCACGCGCCGCCTGTTCTCACAGGCAAGTGCGGGCGCCAAGAAGTTCCTGGACCATACGCTGGTAAACACCGCCGGCCCAACCGATTCCGAAGGCCCAAAGGACCCCGAGACTCCTGAGACCCCGACGAACCCGGACAAGCCCAAGTCCGACAACGGAGCTAAGACCGACACCAAGGTCAAGACTACGACCACAGCGAAGAACCTCGCAAACACCGGCGACCAAACATTCGCCCTAGTCGCCACCGCAGCAGCAGCGGGAGCAACGCTCGTAGTGATAGCCCTCATCATGCTGATCAAGCGCCGCAAGACCCACTAGTAGCCAGTCGAACATATCGACAACCCAAAAACCCGGGTAGCCAAAAAACAGGCCACCCGGGTTTTCTGTTGAGTGGAGACTTCGCAAGCGGAAACTGCATCCCACAATTAGCGCCCGGAACGGGACACATTTTCCGTCAAGCCCTCATCCGGAAAATCCATCCCAGTTTGAGCGCCCAGACCGGGACGCACTTTCCCAAAGGGTCCTCAACGGGAAACTACGTCCCATAATTAGGCCGAGAAATGGGATGAACTTTCCCAATGAGAGCCAACCGGAAACCACGTCCCAGAATCAGCCCCCAAAGTGGGACGCACTTTCCCAACGAGCCTCAACCGGAAAATACATCCCGGAATCCAGCTGAATAGTGGGACACACTTTCCCAATCGGGTCCCAAGCGGAAACTGCATCCCATTCCAGACAAGAATTCCGGGACACACTTTCCGCAAACAAAGAAGGCCACATAACGTGGCCTTCGTCTTGCGCAGAACTATCCGAGCAGGGAACCTTATATGCCTCCGCCTGGACAGACGTTTCAGTTGTGGCTCAGCAGCTAGCAGCTACTTAATCTTGGTCGTACCCGGTGCCAGGTTGGGGTCGGTCTCGTTGGCCTCGGTCTGGAAGTGCTCGGTGTAGACGTTCTTGCCGTCGCGGAACATCTCGTAGTACTGCATCTTGGCGTAATCCTCGCGCGCCTTGGTGGCAGCTGCGGCAGCGGCGTCGTCGCCGGTGACGTTGGAGGAGAGCGCCCAGCGCAGGCTGGCGTCCTCGTAGCCCACCGAGTTGATGGCGGGCAGCGATTTACGCAGCGTCATGTGCGCTTTCTGGTAGTCGGTCAGCGGGGCGCCGATCAGCTGCATCAGCTGCGTGGACAGGTAGTTGGTGGACAGGTCGTCGACCTCGCTCGTCTGGTCGCAGCCGGCAACGTCGTAGTTAGCCCAGATGATGTAGTCGGTCTGCCACAGGCGTTCCTGGTGCGTGGCGTCGTCCTCGCCGGTAAACCACTTGTCGTTGAACTTGGACGGGAAGAACGGCTGGTGATCGCCCCAGAACACCACGACCACCTTGCGGTCGAGCTTACTCAAGGCGTTAAGGAAGTAGCGCAGCGCCTGATCGGACTGCTCGATGCACGAGACGTACTCGTCGACATCGGAGAGCGTACCGTCCTCGACGGTCTTGGTGTCCAGGTCGGTCGTGTCGATGTTGAGATGCATCTGCTTGTCGACCGGCAGCAGGCCCGTGTCGTAGCCCGAGTGGTTCTGCATGGTCACGTCAAAGATAAACTGCGGGTCGGCGTTCTGGTTGAGCAGCTCAAGAATCTTGTCGTAGGTCGCCTGGTCGGTCACCATGCCGCGCAGGGTATCGGCGCCTTGGAAATCGTTGATGGACAGGAACTGGTCAAAGCCAAAGTCCTTGTAGACGTTCTCGCGGTTCCAGTTGGTTGCGTGGTTGGGGTGCATGGCCGTGGTGGAATAGCCGAGCGATTTGAACTGCTCTGCCAGATTCCCGGTCGTTTCCATGTTGTAGATGGTGTAGGGGTACACGCCCGAGCCCAGGTTGGCCATGGAGTTGCCGGTCATAAACTCAAACTCGGTATTGGCGGTGCCGCCGCCGTAGGCGCTCACATAGAGCTTGCCGCGGCTGAGGCAGTTGGACAGGTTCTTAAAGTACTGCGGGCCCTCGTAGCCGGCGCGCATGTTCTGGTAGATCGACAGATCCGAGAACGTCTCGTTCATGATGGCGATGACCGTGGGCTTCTCGCTGTCGAACTGCTCCTTTGCGGCGGCACGCTCGTCGCTCTTGGCCGCATCGGACTTGTCGTAGGCCTTGGCGTACTTTTTGAGCGTGGCCTTGGCATCGTCGACGGAGTAGTCGGCGGGTTTGGGCGGCTTGATGGACTGCGCCGCACTAATAAAGGCAGGCAGGTAGCCCTCGCGCCAGTAGCTCTCGAGCGGGCGCCAGGTGTAGACAGTGATGCCGAGGGTGTTGTAGTAGTCGATGAGCGTGACGTGTGCGGTCACGCCGCCCAGGCACAGCACCGCCACGAGCAGGTTGGTGAGCAGCATGCGCTTGGCGTTGGCGGCGCCCTTCTGGCGATGCGGCGCGACCAGGCCGGCGTACTCGCACAGCAGCATGGCGATGGCGGTAAAGCCCATGGACAGCACGCAGAACAGCGAGATCGAGAAGGTGTAGCCGTTGCCGGCAACCGCCGCGGCGGTGGAGATGGCCGAAAGGTCGCCCGGCTGGATCGGCATGGATTTAAACGTGATGACGAAGAACTCGGCAATGCCCAGGACAAAGAGGGCAAAGGCCAGGACCGCGGGAGCTGCGCCGTGGCGCTGGAATAGGAAGAACAAGCCGGTCATGAGCACGGTGATGATGGCCCACTCGAGCAAGATGCACAGGGGGTAGACCCAGGTAAAGTCATGGTTGGACGAGACCTCCATGCCCAGCAGCGCAAAGACGCCGGCGAGCAGCAGGCACAAGACGGCGGCGACGAGCGGTTTGCCCACAAAGGCGCCGCGCAGGCGGGCGAGCTTGCCGGTGGGGGCGGGGGCATCGGTAGCAGCGAACGCAAAGACGCGCGGGGCGATGCGGTCGCGGGCGATGCTGGCCCAGGCGCATCCGGTGAGGATGGCGTTGGTTAGGATGAGCATCACGAAGGCGAGCGGCTCGTTTTGGGCGACGAGGCCAATGGCGCCCCAGACGGTCAAAAAGAGCTGGAACAGGCCGAAGGCGACGCTCCACCCAAGAGCGCTTTTGGCAACGGTGCCCGACTGAGCGCGAATGGCCTTGGCCTCGCGCAAGACAAGGTAGACGGTCGCCGCAAGACCGACGAGCGAGATGGCGGCAGCGAACATGCTGAGACTCCTCACAAACTAAAACCTACGAAAGCGGGGGTTTACCCGATTGTTACCTAAATATGCGCTGCATTTGAGGGCTGCGCACAACAACCAGCCATAATAACGCGCGGGTGTGACAGTGTGGCGCAATGTAGTGGCGACGTGCGCGATAATGGACGGGAATTACACGGAAACGTAAAGGCTTCTTAAAGAATTAGCGAGGATGAGGCGATGAGCGAGCAGGTTTGCACCAAGGCTGTGGATACGTGCGGCTATCCGGTCGAGACCACGGGCAATGCGGTGCTGGACACGTTGGAGCACCGTTCCTCCACGCGCGCTTTTGCACGCGATGACAACGACCGTCCCGTGGCGGTGACCGACGAGCAGCGGGCGGCGATTCTGCATGCGGCGAGCCGTGCGCCGTCGGCGGGCGCCATGATGATGTATTCCATCGTAAGCATTCGCGAGCAGGCTACGCTGGACCGTCTGGCCGACCTGTGCGACCACCAGCCCATGATCGCCAAGGCGCCCTGGGCACTAATATTTGTGGTCGATTATGCCAAGTGGATCGATCTGTTTGAGCACGTGGGCTGCTTTGAGCCCGAGTTTGTCGAGCGTACGGGCAAGGCGCCCCGCCGCGCGCCGGGTTTGGGCGACTTTGCCATCGCGGCCCAGGACGCCGTGATCGCCGCGCAAAACGCCGTGGTTGCCGCCGAGGCCTTGGGCCTGGGGAGCTGCTATATCGGTGATATCGTCGAGAATGCCGAGGAAGTTGCCGAGCTGCTCGATCTGCCGCCCTATACCATGCCGCTGTCGATGCTCATCATCGGCACGCCCCGTAAGGAGCGTCCGGCCATTGCGCATCCCGTAGTGAACCTGGTGCACGAGGAGCGCTACTGCCGTGCGGATGCCGCGACCATGGATGCGCAGGTGGCCGAGATGGATGCGATGTTTCGCCCGCACGCCCGCGAGGTGGGGGAGCGCGTCGTGGATATCTACACCCGCAAGCACACGAGTCCCTTTATGGCCGAGATGAGCCGATCCATGGAGTGGTGGTTCAAAAACTGGCTCGGAAAATGACGAATGTGACAAGGGGACAGTCCCTTTATCACATTCCATATCGCCGCGGTAGTCTAAAGACTGTATAAATCTTTATCTAGCTGGGAAAACAGTGCATTAAAACATGGGCCGATTACCTATAATCCCCTCGAACGTTAAAGTTGGGAGGAAACCGGCTTATGGAACAAAAGGCCAAGGAGGCAGCCTCGCACGCTGCGATTCCTGTGAGCATCTCGGCGATGCTCGTCACGCTGGGCGTGGTGTATGGCGATATCGGCACCAGCCCTATGTATGTAACCAAGGCGCTCGTTGCCGGCAACGGCGGCATCGGAAGCGTTACGCAGGAGTTCGTGCTCGGCGCGCTCTCCCTTGTCGTGTGGACGGTCACGCTGCTGACCACCATCAAGTATGTGCTCATCTCGCTGCGCGCCGATAACCATGGTGAGGGCGGCATCTTTGCCCTGTACAGCCTGGTCAAGCGCTGCGGCAAGTGGCTTATCATCCCCGCCATGCTGGGTGGCGCCGCGCTGCTCGCCGACGGCATCCTGACGCCGGCCGTTACCGTTACCACGGCCATCGAGGGCCTGCGCACCATCCCGGCGGTCCATGCCGTGCTGGGCGATGACCAAGGCCGCGTCGTCGCCATTACGCTCGCCATCATCATCGTGCTCTTCTTGGTACAGCGCATCGGTACGGCCAAGATCGGTCACGCCTTTGGCCCCATCATGACGCTGTGGTTCCTGTTCCTGGGCGGCACGGGTCTGTTCTTTGTCCTCCAGCACCCCGCCGTGCTGCTGTGCCTCAACCCGGTGCGCGGCATCGCCTTTTTGCTGAGCCCCAACAACCATGCGGGCATCATGATTCTGGGCAGCTGCTTCCTCGCCACCACCGGTGCCGAGGCGCTCTACTCCGACATGGGCCACGTCGGCCGCGGCAACATCTACGCCACCTGGCCGTTCGTTAAGTGCTGCCTGCTGCTTTCCTATATGGGCCAGGGCGCTTGGCTTATGAACAACGCTGCCAACCCCGAGCTCATGGGCATTGCCGACCTCAACCCGTTCTACCAGATGCTCGCCCCGGGCCTGCGTCCGTTTGCCGTCGGCCTTTCCACCGTTGCGGCCATCATTGCCTCGCAGGCGCTCATCACCGGCGCATTCTCGCTGGTGTCCGAGGCCAGTCGCCTGGACCTCATGCCGCACATGCAGGTCTTCTATCCTGCCGAGACCAAGGGCCAACTCTATATTCCCATGGTCAACAACGTCATGCTCGTTGGCTGCGTCATCGTGGTGCTGCTGTTCCAGAACTCGGCGCATATGGAAGCCGCCTACGGCCTTGCCATTACGCTGACTATGATGTGCACCACGCTGCTGCTCTTCTTCTACCTGCACGAGGAGCGCAAGCTCAAGGTTGCTCCGTGGATCTTCGCGGCCTTCTTCCTTTTGCTCGAAGGCTTCTTCTTCGTGAGCTCGCTCACCAAGTTCTTCCACGGCGGCTACTTCACCATCCTCATGGCTGCACTCATCATGGGCATTATGGTGTGCTGGTACAACGGCACGGCTGTTGAGCAGCGCCAGTTTACGCTGCTGCCGCTGCGCAGCTACCTGCCGCAGCTCAAGCGCCTGCGCGACGACGACCGTTACGAGCGCATGAGCGACAACGTCGTGTACCTGACCAAGGACACCCATACCGACTACATCGACCGCGATATCGTCTACTCGATCTTGGACAAGCATCCCAAGCGTGCCCACGCCTGGTGGTTTGTGAACGTCGAGACCATGGACGAACCGCATACCTTTGCCTATTCGGTCGAGACGTTCGGCACCGACTACGTGTTCCGCGTGCATCTGTACCTGGGCTACAAGATCAACCAGCGCGTCAATGCCTACCTGCGTCAGGTTGTTCAGGACCTGGCTGCCACCGGCGAGCTGCCGCCGCAGACGCATGACTACTCGGTCTACAAGGATCCGGGTAACATCGGTACGTTCAAGTTCGTCCTGATCCGTAAGCTGCTGGCGCCCGAAAGCGATGTGGAGCCGAGCGAGCGTACGGCCATCACGCTCAAGTACATCATCCGCCGCGCCGCCGGCACGCCTGCGCGTTGGTATGGCCTGGAGAACTCCAACGTGAGCTTTGAGTACGTGCCGCTGTTCACCAAGTTCAAGGCCGTGAACAAGATGCAACGCCTGGCTCCCAACGAGCGCCCGTAGGCGCCGACAGGTTGCACGGAGTTGGTTTTCGATGGACAAGATTGAGACCGGGGAGGCAAACATGGATGCAAAGATGCTTGATGGCCGCGAGGTGGTTGCCGAGCTGGTACGTGAGGCACGCGCCGACGCCGCCGAAGATCGGTTTTTGACGAACCGTGCCAACATGGACATGGCCGACCGCGTGATCTCGATCGTGGCACTGGTATTTGGAGCGGTGTGCGTGTGTGCCCTGCTCGCGCACGTGCTGTTTGTCTAGCGACCGCCGGTAGCAAAGGCTATACACTTGGAACCACCACAAGGGAAACCACCACAAAGGTGCCTGTCCCTTTGTGGTGGTTTTTGTTTTTGAGAGAGGGGCGGGGCGCTGATGGACGTCCGTACGGACGGCGATATTGCCGATAGCTTTTGGTGGCGGCGCACAACGCTGACGCGCCGCACTCCTCTGTATGACGCCTGCGTGTCGGTGGGGCTGCTGGTCACGGCGACGATTGTGGGCGCGCTGCTCGACCATCCGGGTCTCGCGCCGAGCATCATGATTGTCTATGTGTTCGCCGTTCAGCTGTGCGCATTCTTTACCTGCAGTCGCCTGTATTGCTTGCTGAGCTCGGCTGCCGCCGTGGCGCTCTACAACTTCTTGTTTGTCGACCCGCGCTGCTCGCTGTCGTTTATCGACCGTGTCTATCCCGGCATGTTCTTCATCATGTTTGTGGTCTCGCTTGTGTCGAGCTCGATTGCGTTGGCCC
>CAJKEF010000014.1 GCA_905198825.1 uncultured Collinsella sp.
AGCACTAAAACCTACCATTTAGAGATGTTTATTTTGGCAGGTTTCATCTGCGGAAACGCCGCGGCGGCTGCGTCGCAATAAACCCTGTGCCGCTATACATATGCAACGCTCCAAAGGGGGCCGGCCTCACCGAAGCGCGAGGCCGGCCCCCTTTGCCGTTTTGCCTGATAAAACCTGCCAAAATAAACCTCTCCCCCTTTGGCAGGTCGAAGTGGATAAACCCTGCTCCCAACCGCCGAAGACACACGTAAGTGACATGTCCATGAGGGTATAATTTGCACCGTATGTCTGCACAACGCCTGTGCGCGTACGGTTTTATTCGGGCTACCGTCCATTTCCGTGGAGGCACGGTTCGGCGGCCCTAACAAGAGAGGGGTTCTATGTATAAGATCCTGGAGAAGACGCAGTTCTCGGAGAAGGTGTTCAAGTTCCGCATCGAGGCGCCCGCAATCGCCAAGCATGCGCACGCTGGACAGTTCCTCATGGTCCGCGCCAACGAGACGGGCGAGCGCGTCCCGTTTACCCTGGCCGGCTGGAACGGTGACGAGGGCTGGGTCGAGTTCATCTTCATGGTGATCGGCAAGACCACCGAGATGCTGTCCACTTACGAAGCCGGCGAGTCGCTGCGCGACGTCGTGGGCCCGCTGGGCGTTCCCACCGAGATGGCCGAGGGCCCCTGCGCCGTCATTGGCGGCGGCGTCGGCCTGGCAATTGCCTTCCCGGTCGCCAAGCACCTGGTCGAGACCGGCCACGAGGTGCACGCCATCATGGGCGCCCGCACCAAGGACCTCCTGCTCATGGAGGACCAGTTCCGCGAGCTCCTCGACGAGGACCACATCCATATCACCACCGACGACGGTTCCTACGGAGAGCAGGGCGTTGTCACCGCTCCGCTGGAGCGCCTGCTGCAGGACAAGGCCGTGAGCCAGGTCTTCTGCGTCGGCCCCGTTCCGATGATGAAGTTCTCGACCCTCACCGCCCAGAAGTACGATACCCCCATCACCGCGTCGCTCAACCCCATCATGGTTGACGGCACCGGTATGTGCGGCTGCTGCCGCGTCGAGGTGGGCGGCGTGACCAAGTTCGCTTGCGTCGACGGCCCCGACTTCGATGCCACCCTGGTCGACTGGGATGACCTTCGTGCCCGCCAGGCCGCTTACCGTTCCGAAGAGGGCGAGTCCCTCAAGGCCTATGAGGAAAAGAGCTGCGCATGCCACTAGTTAACGGTCGTTTCGTTGCCGATATGAAGTCGCCCCGCACCCCCGATAACGAGGAGCCGGCTGCCGAGCGCGCCTGCGACTTCCGCCCCGTCGACAAGGGCTTCACCGAGGAGATGGCGCTGGCCGAGGCCGAGCGCTGCCTCAACTGCAAGAAGCCGTTCTGTGTTGAGGGCTGCCCCGTCAACATCAACATCCCCCGCTTTATCGAGCAGATCCGCGCGAAGGACTTCGGCGGCGCTCTCGATACCATCCGCGAGGACTCCATGCTTCCCGCCATCTGCGGCCGCGTCTGCCCGCAGGAGAACCAGTGCGAGGGCAAGTGCATCCGTGGCAAGAAGTCCGAGCCCGTAGCCATCGGCCAGCTCGAGCGCTTCCTGGGTGACCGCCCCGAGCTCGCCTCCACGCCCAAGATGGCCCCCAAGAACGGCAAGAAGGTCGCCGTCGTCGGCTCCGGCCCGTCCGGCATCACCTGCGCCGGCGAGCTCGCCCGCAACGGCTTTGACGTCACCGTCTTTGAGGCCTTCTTCACCGGCGGCGGCGTGCTGGTCTACGGCATCCCCGAGTTCCGTCTGCCCAAGGCAGTCGTCAAGCGCGAGATTGACGGCCTGGAGGACATGGGCGTCAAGTTTGAGTACAACTCCGTCGTGGGCAACATGGCCACGGCCGAGGAGCTGTTCGAGCAGGGCTTCGACGCCATCTACGTGGCGACCGGCGCCGGCCTGCCCAAGTTCCTCAACGTCCCCGGCGAGAACCTGCCCAACGTCTTCTTCGCGAACGAGTACCTCACCCGCGTGAACCTGATGAAGGCCAACAAGTTCCCCGAGTACGACACCCCCACCAAGCACGGCAAGAACGTCGTCGTCTTTGGTGGCGGCAACGTGGCTATGGACGCCGTCCGTACCGCCAAGCGTCTGGGCGCCGAGCACGCCATCATCGCTTACCGCCGTACCGAGGACGAGATGCCCTGCCGTCGTGCCGAGCTGCACCACGCCAAGGCCGAGGGCGTCGAGGTTCTGCCGCTCGTTTCCCCGCTCGAGTTTGTCGCTGGCGAAGACGGCTCCGTGTGCGCCGTCAAGGTCCAGAAGATGGAGCTCGGCGAGCCCGACGAGTCCGGCCGTCGTCGCCCGGTGCCCATCGAGGGCGCCATCGAGGAGATCCCCTGCGACGTCGCGATCTCGGCTATCGGTACCAACGCCAACCCCTTCGCAAAGAAGATCGGCGGCAAGATGGAGCTCAACAAGTGGGGCTACATCGTCGCCGACGAGGAGACCGGCCAGACCACCGATCCCCGCATCTGGGCCGGCGGCGACATCGTCACCGGTGCCGCTACGGTCATTCTGGCGATGGGCGCCGGCAAGAAGGCCGCCGCTTCCATCACCAAGAGCCTGCTGGGCGAGTAATCACCTACAGCGCTAGCCATCAAACGGCAAAGTCCCCGTCGAGCACACGCCCGGCGGGGACTTTTTCTATGCCGGCCGCCCAAACCACCACAATGGGGACAGGCACCTTTGTGGTGGTTTGGGGCCTGGTCGGTCGTTTTGTCTCAATCTGTAACACCTGGAGCCGTTTCGGGCAGTTTGGTGTTACAGATTGAGATTTTGCTGAGGCCGAGGATGGTCGCCGCCACCAAAACCTAACGCTTGCAGCGCTTGGTCGCAGCGAGGCCGGCGGCGGCTACGGTTGCGCCGGCGATGCCCAGGGCGGCGACCGTCATCGCGGCGGAGTCACCCGTGCCGGCAAGCTCCGTGCCACCGGACTTCTTGCCGTTCTTGCCCTTACCCTTGGACTTGTCCGTCGTCACCATGGCCGTCGTCGAAGTCGAACTGCCCGCAGGGACCCCGGCGCCACCAGAGCCATCCGTACCGCCACCCTGCTCGCCGCCGTCAGGCGTCGGCTCGGGCTCTGGCTTCAGACCGGGATCGGGCGTCGGCTCAGGCACCGCCTCATCGGTCACCGTGATCGTAATGTTCAGACGCTCAGAATACTCGCTGTACGACATGCCAGGGCGCTGTGCCGCAATGCGCACATACATGTTGCTATCGAGCGCAATAGGCTCGGTGTACTTTACGCGGCCTTCGTCACGGCAGGGGCAGGTGTCGTTGGTGGCGTACCAAATCGTCGCGCTATCCTCGGCCGAAAGCTCCAGCTTCGTGCCCTTGGGCACCGTAATGTAGTTCTCCTTGGGCGACCATGCACCAAACGTCGTCGCACCAATCGTCGCCACCGGTCGCGCCGGTCGCACTGCCTCGGCAGACACGCGAACGTCGACCTGCTTGGACAGCGCCGTGCCGTCCACCGCCGCCGTCAACGTCGTCAAACCGGGCAGAGCACCATGCAGCACAAACGTCGCCGCGCCGTCCTCGCCCGTCACGGCCTGGGTGGCATCGACAGAGCAGATAGCCGAGGACTCCAGCCCAACACTAACCTTGGCGCCCGCAAACGGCTTGCCCGCCTTATCGGTCACGTGCGCCACCAGCTCAAAGTCACTACCATCAAGCATGGTCACGGCCTGCTCCACGTTGAGCTTGAGCTTGTCGGCACGAACGCCCACGACAAGCTCGCCACTTGCCCAGCGCGCCATGGCCGTGCCGGCGTAGTTGCGAGCACCGTCGAGCTCAAACGCCACCGTCGAGCCCGCCTCACGCGCATCGGCATAGCGAATACGCAGCACGCGCGACAGCGGCTTGCCATTAGGATCGTCCTGTTTGTCGAGCCACGTATACGTCACGTCGCCCAAACCCTGCGCGCACAACGCGACCAGGGAATCGTCGCTCGCATCCATATACTGCGCAAACTCAACCTCGATGCAATCGGTATAGGCATGGGCCGAGGCCACCTCGGGCGCCGCCGTCGACACCAAGCCAATGTTCACCTCAGTCTGAATCGGCGGCACGCGCAGCCAAGCCGAACGCGCCTCCTCATACCCGTCCTTGGTCACGCGCACCTGATACCAGCCGGTCGGCGTATTCCAGTTGTACGCACCGTCCGCACCCGTTGCAAGCGGATTGTCCTGCTCATACTCCTCGGCATCCCAACGCACCGCATTGGTACCGGCCGCATCGTCGGCGCTCCACAGCTCAACCGTCGCGCCTTCAACCGTATTGGACAGCAGGCCCTCGTACACCACGCCCGCAGGGTCGGGTGCAGCCTTGGCGGCCACATTGCGATAACGCGCCTCAAAAATCGACTGCATCTTCTCGTCCGAGATCAAGCCGTCCTTGTTGGCCTTGTAGACCTCGGCATCGGTCAGCTCG
This sequence comes from uncultured Collinsella sp., assembly GCA_905198825.1. Taxonomy (GTDB): domain Bacteria; phylum Actinomycetota; class Coriobacteriia; order Coriobacteriales; family Coriobacteriaceae; genus Collinsella. The sequence continues at coordinate 4,475 of CAJKEF010000014.1, forward strand.
CCCCAGTTGACCGTAATACGATTCTGGCACGCGCGCTCCACCTGCTCGCAGGCAACATCGTAGGCGCATTCGGCATTGGTCAGCTTAATCGCGCGCTCCGAACCTACGCTGGTCGAAGCCGCATCATAGGCGGCGCCCACCACGGTACCCGCCGAACCGGCCGTCAGCACGCCGGCGATTGTCATAATGGAGCCCACCGCCACATCGGTGCTGTCGTGGCAGAGCTGGCGATACAGCAGATCCTCAAACGCACGCGCCTTCTCCATGGCGTCGCGCAGCGCGTAAATGCACTTCCAGTCGTCCTCGGTCTTCTCGGGCTTGGCAAGCAATCGCGTATGCTGAAGCTCATAGCCCTCGCGCTCGCCCTTCACCTTCTGCATACGGACGTTCACGTTCTCCCAGTTCTTGCTGGCATCATTCACGCCGTAAATGCCGGTAAAGATGCCGATGCCCTGGGTCGCCGCGGGAAACGCCTGGCCGGCCGCCTTCCACGCATCGGTCTTAAAGACCTGTCCGAACATCTCGCACTCGATCTTATAGCTCTTGAGCGAACGGATCGTGCGGATGAGCTTCATATGGGCGCTCACGTCGCCGTTGCGCTTCCAGGCCATGAGCCATCCGCGCACCTTGGAGTTGTTGAGGCTATGGACCACATTCCAGTTGTCGTACAGGTTGTCCAGAATGTCACACTGCATGGCGATCAAGTTAAACAGAAGCGCCTGGTTCTTGTTGTTATTGGAGTTCTCGATAAACTCCGACTCTATATAGGCCGTCTGCTCGCCATCGGGCGCGGCGACTTTAAAGCCCTTGACGGTATCGTCGTCAGCCGCCTTGTAGCTCAGCGAGCTGCCGAGCGCCTGGCCCAAATCGTTAAACCCGCTCGTCGACTGGCCGTTGTACTCGCTGGCCTTAATGCCCGCACACTTGTTGAGCGCCGCAGCGGTTGCGTCATTCCAGCTTCCGTATTGGTTGAGCCGGCCGATACCCATCGACTGGCCCACCAGGTCCTCGGCCTGCTGGGCAATAAACTCCGCTCGCGATGCATGGTCGACGAGCTCCTTGATGGCGGCCGCATCCGCAGCGTTCGCGCCCTGGGCCGCCGCAAGTTCCTGATACCAATCCTCGCTGGTGCCGTAAGCATCCTCAAAGATCATCTTGTCCACATTGACGCCATAGCTGTCGCCCTGCTGGGTCAGCAGCGCCGCCGACCCGCCGACCGCGGCCTTGAGCTCGGCCGCAAACTGCGCGGCCTCGTCGTTGCCAGCATCATCACCCTCGCCGTCGCTGGCGGCAGGGGCGCGACGAGCCTTACGGGCAGCTCCACCTTGGGCTTCGTCCTCTTTACCGTCCTCGTCCTCCTCGGCAAGCGCATCGGCGACCATCTGGTCAATCGCGTCGTTAAAGGCCTCATCGACATCATTAAACGAGTTATCCATCATATACTCGTGCCACTGCTGCACGGCATTCGAGAACTCCTGCTGGCGCTCCTCGGCCGCGGCGGAATGCTTTTTGGCCGAAGCGTTGGCGTCAAAACTCAGCATGGTCATAAGCTGAGCATTGGAGATGCGGTAGGTCTGCGGCATAAAGATTTGCTCAAAGTTGCCGCAGTTCACATAGGCCGAGTCATTCGCCTTGTTAAACTCGTCGAGCAGCTTGAGATATCCCTCGTCCACATACTCCGCCACATAGCGAACACGGGTGCCCTCGCGCGACTTTTGAGTCAGAGGAATCGTCACCGTCTTGCCATCCACGCAGTCCACGTACAGGTCGAGCGTGTCGGCGGCCTCTTCGTTTCCCACCTCGAGCGTGATGTCAAAGGTCCAGTAGGCGTTCTTCTTTTGTGGTAGATGATGGAAGGTCCACAGGCTCTTGCCGGTGTCCTTGCCGTCCTTGACCAAGTTTTGCGTACCGCCACGATACGTCACATCAAAGTTCCAGACCGAAGCGCTCGGAACATAGCGCACATAGTTGCGAGCCGTCACCTCTGCGGCAGCGGCGGCAACATCGGTCGAGCCCACGCGCGCCTCGAGCGTCACGCGCTCGGCGGCAAGCGTATCCTGCGGCAGGTCGTATTCAATCTTGGCACGGCCGAGTTTATTGGTCTTGCCGGTGTACTTTGCAGCCGACGAGCCCGTCCCCACGGTGAGCTGCACGCTCTTGCCCGGCGCTGCATAAACGTAGGCCACATTGCCCAGCAGGCTGTGAACGTCGGTGCTGTCGACCTCGATGCGCGATCCGCTAACCTCGAGTGTGGTGCTTCCCAGCGGCAATGTCACCTCGCCCAGCGTAATGAGCGGCGAGATGGCATAGGTGCCCGCGGCCTTAGTCTTAAAGCGCACAAACACATCGGCGCCCGCACCCTTCTTCATATCGAGAACGAGGTTGTCGCCCTCCCAAGTTGTGCCAGCCCACATGGCATCGGAGCTGGCGCCGGCTTCGCGAGCGCCTGCGGACACATCCTCGACGGCATCCTTGGCCAGCGGAATCTCAATCTTGGCAGCCTGACTGTCCTTGAGCTCGTAATGAATGCGCAGCTCGGTCTCCACGCCAACGACCGCGGACGAATCAGCGATAACCGAGCCCGCCGTCAGCCCGCGCTCGGTACGATAGGTCTCCACGTCAAACGTCGGCACGTCGAGCGTCACGTCGAGCTGTTTGCCGTCCTCAATCTTCACCTGCTTTTGCGCGATATGCTTACCCACGGTCAGCCCTAGGCGGCTAAACGTGGAATAGCTCGTCGCTTGGATGTCGTAGCTCGTCTTGTTAAAGGCGACGATGGTGTACGAACCGGCCTTAAGGCGCGGCGTCTCGGCCTTCATGATAGGCGTGGTGCCATCGTCTTCGTAACCCATCAGATAGGTGACACCGTCGGCAACTAGCTTGCCGTCGGACGTACGGAACACCAGCACGCGGTTGGCGCCCTGGTAGTCGCCCTTGGTCGTGACCGCCGCCGTGCCCCAGGGCTTCAAGTCGATATCGACCTTGCCGGCCGAGGGCTTCACCGTCGCCGTCGCCCCACCCAGCTTGAGGCTGTCTTTGGGCTCGAGCGTTATCTCCAGATCCTGGTCCGCGTCGGCAATGGCCTGCGACACCACGAGTGCTGTGCCCTGGATACGGAAGTCGTTTTCCTTGTCACCCTTGGCAGGCTTAAGCGTCTTGCCGCCGCTCTTCACCGTCAGATCGATGTTATCGAGACTATCGAGCTCAATGCGTTCGGTCTTATCCTGGCCCACAATCGGTTCAAGATAGCCCACATTAAGTTCAATCGCGCGCGAGGCCGGAATCTTGGTAAAGTCCTCCGCCTTAATCTCTCCGATATTCCATGTGCCCGTCATCTGGTCGCCCGGGCGCGCCAGCACCATGTCATAGTAACCGCTGAGCGAAATGCGCAGGGTGGCTGCTGTCTTGGAGAGAGCGTCCGCTGTAAAGCTGCCGTCATCGCCAACCGCCAGCGGCGTGGACTGCCCCGCCTGCACGAGTGTAGCCGTCGCGCTCTGGGGAAGTTTGCCCGTCACCTGGGCCGCCTCGCCCATCCACTCAAACGTGTAGGCAGGCTTCGAGGAATCGACGGAGTCCTTGCGATCGGCCACGGCATCGGCAAGCTTTTTGACCATCGAGGGGTTGCCAGCCGAATCGGTCGCATAGGCATAGATGGTCTGGCCTTCACTAAAGGGAATCGCATACGTTACGCCATCGATTGTCACGCGCTCATTATAGTCGCCCGAATAGCCCGCCTCACCAAACTGAAGATCGGGGTTCATCACGCGCAGGGCAACGGCATTATGGTTCGTCTCGTTTCCGTATCTCGTGTTCTCAAAAGCTCCCCACTCTATCATTTCCACGCTTTTGGGTAGCACAATCTCTTTGCCGGCAATCGCAGGATCAAGAGAGGCGAACGCGTGCGCTCCGATATATTTAACGCCGTCGCCGATCGTCACCGACGACACATGCGAGCACCCGTCAAAGGCATTGCGCTCAATCCGCTCCACCGTGCCCGGCACATTGATCTGCGTAAAGGTGAGCACTGTTGTGTCCGAGACATAGAACTGTGGCACGCCGCAATAGGCGAATGCAAGATAGTCGATAGTTTTGACCGAAGGCGGCAGCGTTGCCACCACCTTGTCGTCAAGTTGTTCACATTCCTTAAAGGCCTGCTCGGGAATCGTGGTAAAGGCCGCGTTGTTGGGCCAGGTTACCGTTTGGAGCGTCTTGCTTTTGTAGAATGCATAGCTCTTGAGCTCCTCGACCGAATCGGGCAGTGCGATCTCTTTGATGCTGCTGCCGCCCAAGCCTCCAACCGAGCGGACATGCGAATTAGGGGCGAAGGTGATCGATGTGAGCGCAGCGCTTCCCATACCCGTAAGGCTTACGACATTTTTGTCGTCGATGGTCGAGGGCACCTCCAACGTGGTAATGCCCGCGTCGCCATACTCGATAGATATTTCGTTGGTGAGGCTATCAATCGAGAAGTAGTACTGCGCGGGGGTCTGCTCGCCGGCCACGTAGCCATCGTCGTATTCGTCCTTTACGCCCGTGGCGCCCTTCGAGGTCATCCAGAGCCCAAGATCCTCATTCCAGGTTGCTTCGGCTTCGGCGGTCTCCTCCTGCTTCTGCTGTTCGGCGAGCTCCTTGCCCTCGACAAGATCGATGGCGAGCGTGGCCACGGGCGTGCTCTCGGTCTGCCCAGCGCCCGTCAGGCCTGCCGCCGATGCAATCTCGGAGTCCGGGGGCGTAGGGGTGTCACCGGCGGCGGGCACTGTGGGATCGGCAGCGCCGGCATCGGGCGCGGGGTCGGCGGAAGCAGAGTCTGACGTTTGGGCGTCAGCCGAATCGGCGGGAGCGGCGTCGGCTGCTTGGCCGTTATCCGCCTGCACAAAAGTGCCGTCGGTGGTGAGGGTCTCGGCAAACGCGCCCGCGGGCAACGAGCCCGTCACCATGGTGAGGGTCACCGCGGCAACGGTCAGGCGGCGGCAAAGCGCTCGAACAGTAGTCCACCTCATGGTCGTTCCTTTCCTGCAAACCAAAAGTCATCCAGCGTAATCGTCGTCCAAAAACAAAGCGAACGGTAGGTTCATATATACGAACCTACCGTTCTACCTGCGCAAACCGCCACAAAGGGGACAGGCACCTTTGTGGCGGTTTTTCTTGCGCGGTCGTTAGGGGCGGACCTGGCCGGTGCCGCGGAGCTTATATTTGTAGGTGGTGAGGGCCTCGGCGGCAAAGGGGCCGCGGGCGTGGAGCTTTTGGGTCGAGATGCCGATCTCGGCACCCAGCCCAAACTCGCCGCCGTCGGTGAAGCGCGTGCTGGCGTTGGCGTACACGGCCGAGGCATCGACCGCATCCAGGAAGCGCTCGCAAGCATCCGTGTCCTCGGCAACGATGGCCTCGGAGTGCATCGTGCCGTAGCGGTTGATGTGTGCGATGGCCTCGTCCTCGTTTGCCACGACCTTCACGCTCATCTCGAGCGCTAGGTACTCGCGACCCCAGTCCTCCTCAGTCGCGGCGACGTAGTCATCGCCCTCTACAAAGCCGGCGTCGGCGCACGCGGCGCACGTGGCCTCGTCGCCGTGAATGAGCACGCCGTGGTCGTGCAGCACGGCAACGACCGCAGGCAAAAACGCATCGGCCACAGCACGGTCGACCAGCAGCGACTCGGCGGCATTGCACACGCCTACGCGCTGGGTCTTGGCATTAACGATAATGTTGAGCGCCTTATCAAAGTCGGCGGATTCATGCACGTAGATGTGGCAGTTGCCCGTGCCAGTCTCGATCACCGGCACAAGCGACTCGCGCACGCAGCGCTGGATCAGGCCTGCACCGCCGCGCGGAATGAGTACGTCGACAATGCCGCGGAGCTTCATGAGCTCGCCAGTGGCCTCGCGGTCGGTGGACTCAATCATCGACACGGCCTCGCGCGGGAAACCCTTGGCCTCGAGCGCATCGGCCAGCAACTCGGAAATCATGGCGCACGAGTGATAGGCCAGCGAACCGCCGCGCAGGATGCAGGCGTTACCGGTGCGGATGCAGATGCCCGCTGCATCGGCCGTCACGTTGGGGCGTGCCTCGTAGACCATGGCAACCAGACCTAGCGGCACAATCACGCGGGTCAGGTCCACGCCGCTCGCAAGCACGCGATGGTCAAGCACGCGGCCCACGGGATCGGGCAGCTCAGCGAGCTTCTCCAGGCCGGCGGCCATGCCCTCGACGCGCTCGGGCGTCAGCAGCAGACGATCGAGCAGTCCGGCCGAGGTGCCCGCATCGCGCGCAGCGGACATATCGAGCTCGTTGGCGGCAATGATGGAATCGGAGCCATCGCGCAGCGCCGCGGCCATGGCACGCACGGCCTCCTGGCGCTGGGCATCGCTCGCCGTGGCGAGCGCGCCCGAAGCAGCCTTGGCCTCAACGGCAAGATCGTGAACGTAGGTGGCTATATCGACCGACATGAACGGCCCTTTCTCTTAGATGTTTGCCAACCATGGTAGCCGATTTGCGCATGGCCTCGCCCGCGGCGGTAGAATTGGTCAACCCGAAACACCGCAACGAACGGAAGACTCACATGGCCCTCATCACTTCGTACCACGTCCCCGGCCTTTACGTCGAGGACCACAGCATCGACGTCCCCCTTGACTGGCGCGGCCTGGAGCCGATGCTCCTGGCCGTCGGCAGCACCATGCGCCGCGGCGCTATGCCGGCACCAATCGCCGGCGCGCCCGAGAGCATCAAGCTCTTCTACCGCGTGGTTTGCGCGCCCGACCGCATCAACGACGATCTGCCGCTGCTCCTGTTTTTGCAGGGCGGCCCCGGCGGCGAGAGCCCGCGTCCGCTGTCGCCCACAAGCGATGGCTGGATCGAGGAGGCCGTCAAGCACTTCCGCGTGGTCCTTCCCGACCAGCGCGGCACCGGACGCAGTAGCTGCGTGGACGGGCGCACGATCGCGGCTCTGGGCGAGCGCGCGACGGTGGCCGGCTCCGATGCCGCGCGCTCGCAGGCGGACTTCCTCAAGCGCCACCTCGCCAGCTCCATCGTGCGTGATTTTGAGTACCTGCGCCTGGTGGGCTTTGGCGGCAAGCCCTGGGTCACACTGGGGCAGAGCTACGGCGGCTTTTTGACATTGAGCTATCTGTCGCTCTTCCCCGAGGGCGTGGCGGCAAGCTTTACCTGTGGCGGCATTCCGCACGTGCCGGCGAGCGCCAGCGAGGTCTACGCGCACACCTTCCCGCGCATGGCCGCCAAGACGCAGCAGTATTACGACCGCTACCCCGCCGACGTCGAGCGCGTGGCAGCCCTAGCCGATGCGCTCGAGGCACAGAAGCCCGTGCTGCCCGACGGCTCGCCGATGACAGTCGAGCGCCTACAGCTCATGGGCAGCGACTTTGGCATGAAGCCGAGCTTTGAACGCATGCATTGGATTATCGATCATGCTTTTGTTGATGGCGACGGCACGCTGACCTGCGACGCCTCGGTATCTGACAGCTTTTTGATGCGCGCCTTCGAGCGCACCAACACACGCACGAATCCGCTGTACTGGACGCTGCAGGAGTTCATCTACGCCGACGGCGACACCATGCCGATTCGCTGGGCGGCCGCAGAGGAGAAGGCCCATCGCGCCGAGTTCGACACGCTCGCGCGCCCGCTCGTGTTTACCGGCGAGGCCATGTTCCCGTGGATGTTCGAGCAGATGCCCGAGCTCAAGCCGTTCAAGCCCGCGATGGACCTGCTGATGGAGGACACCAGCTGGGAC
>CAJKEF010000015.1 GCA_905198825.1 uncultured Collinsella sp.
GGATGGGGCGGCGGTCAGTGCAGTGGGTACTTGCACGCGGCACTTGCCGGAGGCGCTCAGCCCATCGCAGATGGCGTCTGCCCAATGGGCGAGTTGTGCAGACGAGAGGTGGGGGCAGCCGATGAAGGCAAGCTTGGGGCGCGCGCCCGGGTTCTTCCACATAACGGGGTAGCTCGAGCGGATGCGTTCCAGCTCGGCGTCGTCAATGCGATAGATTTGGGCGTCTGGTGCTATGAGGTGTTCGCCTTGTTCGACGGCCTCGGGCGTGATGCCGTCCACGTGGTAGAGCCCGACAGCGCCGTTCGATGCGCTGGCGGCGCCCATGTCCTTAAGGTAGTCCTGCGTGCCGGGTGTGAGTTCGCGGCCAAGCCAGCGGTCGAGGCCTTTAATGTAAGGGACGTCTTCCATCACCTTCATGCCAATGGCGCTGCCAAGCACTTGCGCTTCGGGCTTGCGCTTACAGTCGACTTCGATGATCCAGGTCGCCTTGCGGCCCTCATCGGTGAGCAGGCCGAATTCCGGGACAAAGTCGGCAATTGAGCCGAACATCTCGATGATGCCGGAGTTGCGATTGCAGCGAGCGCCCAGCACGGAGTTGGCAAAGACCACGGCGCTGCTTTCTGCCCAGCTTAGGATGTCGCCACGCCGAGGTCGATTGCCAACCTCGGGCTGGTAGCAGGTGCAGGTGAAAGCATCGTTGTCCAATAGACCCATGCTGCGCAGCTGTGCCTCATAATCGTCTTGTTTGGAATACATAATCTTGAACAGCAGCTTTTGCAGCGGGTTGGCCGGGACGGCGGGGTCGAGGGGCCTCGGGTCGACCGAGAATGACTGACCGGACAGGGCGCCGTCTTTCAGCAGCTCATCCATAAGGTCATAGACTGGACCGAGCATGGAGAGGCCAAAACTTGTGACAAGATGACCGTTTGCGCCGGTCACGGGAACCATACGCTCAGCGCCAAAGCATTCGCCGTACATAACGAGGGTCTTGACCACTTTGGCCATGGCGGGGCCCTTGGCGCCGTTGAGCAGGGCTTGTTGTTGGGAGGTCAGGTTCATCTGTGAGCCCATCCTTTCGTGTTAGATATTGGTGCCGAGTCGGTATGCCGCACGGACCGCTTCGAGCACACGGCCGGGCGCAAACCCATCGCCGATGTTATGCAGCTCGTCAGCGGCGTGCGTCTGCTGCAGTTTGTAGAACAGCGCGTCGTCGGGGTGTCCGCCGCAGGCAATGATTACCAAGTCGCAGGTTAGCTCGAGTGACTTCCAGTCGTTGCCGATTTTGGGTGCAAGCGGGTTTTCGACGTTCTCGGGCAAGACCGGTGACCACGAGACGTAGGGGTCGGGAACGTTTTTGTGGCAGTTGCGACTCAAGTGGAGACGCGCACACCTCGACGGGGCTCCAGACTCGCGTTTGCCGCCGACTTCCGCGCGCTCGACGCGTGTCATATTGAGGAGCCGCACATTGCGTCCCCTGAGCGTATGGAGTAGGTGGCCGCGATTTGCCGTGCAGGCGCCCTGCATCATGTGAGGCAGCATTTCAATTACGCTGACCTGTGGTATGCCGTGTTCGACGGTGAGCCATTGGGCAACCTCGCAGCCCACGGCCCCTCCGCCAATGATGGTGACGGTTTTGGCGTTGCCAAGCAGCGCGGGTTGGCGCAGTAGCTGCGTTGCCAGCACGGCATGACCCGATGCTGCAAGCTCCGTTAGACCGGGGATGGGCGGTATTGCATTGGAAGTGCCTGTCGCGCACACGATTGCGTCGAAGCCTGCTTTTGCAAGATCTTCGGCGCGTGCTGCCCGTCCAAGTTCGAGTGTCAGGTTCCCGTTGGGTTTTTCTGCCTGCTCGCGCACCTGTCGAACAAGATACGATCGGTAGTTATCGAGGTCGAACTTGATCCGGGCGGCGCTGGCGGAGAGGAGTTTTCCTCCAAGTTCATCTTCGGCATCGATGAGCTTTACGTCGTGGCCACGACGCGCGGCGATTAGCGCACAGACCATCCCGGCGGGTCCGGCTCCTATCACCGCTATGCGTTTGGGTTCTTTGGCGGGAGCGGGTGTCTGGGGCATGAGGTATTCAAAGCTGCAGCGTGGATTGACGGCACACTGCGGATGGCCCCCTTCGACAAACTCGTTGAGGCATCCTTCCTGGCATCCGATGCAGGGGCGAATATCTGCCACGCGACCGGCGTACGCCTTGTTGGGCCACTCGGGATCCGCAAGCAGCGGGCGTCCGAGCATGATCATATCGGCGTCGCCATTGCGAAGGGCACGTTCGGCAATGTCGGGGTAGCCCAACTTACCCACCGCGACAACGGGTACGGGAAGGCCGGCATTGGAGCGGATATTGTCGGCGGCAAAGCGCTCTCGAACGGCGCGCGCCACGGGAACGAAGCAGCCTGCGGGCATGCTCGCAGGCGGGTGGGGCATCCACCAGTTGTCATAGCAACCAAGGTCGACGTCAAAGATGTCTACTCCCGCCGCCACGAGCTCTTCCATATAACACAGGGTCTGTTCGACTGTGCGGCCGCCGCGCATGCGTCCCAGATAGGTCGAACTCATGACCTGCTCGTCATAGGTTTCCTCGAGTGCAAGCGAAAGGTCGATGCGGTACATGATGGGGTAGTCGGGCCCAACGCGGCGACGGATTTCTTTGACCATATCGAGGCCAAATTGACGCCAATTGGCATAACGTCCGAGCTTGCGATGGTTAAAGGCGGGGTTTCCGAGCTGCTCGATAAGATAACCCTCGTGCCCGTGCAAATAGACGCCATCGATGCCCATGGCATGGGCATCGGCCGCCGCTTGGCCGATATTGTTTACGATACGGCGCAGCTTTTGGTCCGAGAGGCGCATGCATGGAATGGCGGGGATGTAGTAGTTAGGCAAGAAACTCGCCGAGACCGGAAACTTCTTTTGCGTGATGAGGCATTGCGGGTTGCCCACGCGGCCGAGTCCGGCCGTAAGCTGGACAAAAATGCGCGATCCGAAGGCATGGACACCTTGGGCAAGGTCGCGCCAGCCTGCCATAACGGTTCGGCTTCGATCGATGCGCGGGAAATAGGTGAGCTTGTCCAGCTCGGTGACCGTGGTATCGATGCCGTGGCTTACCGGTACGAGTCCTGTTGTGATGAGGCCGCAGCCGCCTTTGGCGCGGGCGAAAAAGTACTGCAGCATCATGTCACTGGGGCGGCCAGTTTCCTCGCACATGTCGATATTGCCCATCGGTGCCATGACAATGCGGTTTTTGACGGTGAGCTTGTTAATTTTGATGGGAGAGAAGAGCTTGTCAAAAGGATAGAGCTCTTGTGTCATGCGGGACGATCCGCAACCGGAATTTTTGGCGGGCCAGCTGTCGAATGAGTCGACGAGTTGCTGCACCAGTACGTCTTTTCCCAATGAGGTTCCTTTCAGATGTTGACAAGGTAACAAAGCGGTTTACGTCTAAATGTTTAATAGTCAACAACAAAGGAGTGAGTTCGGTGAAGGAAAAAAGACTCAATGAGTGCCAGGTGGCAAGCTGTGCTGCGACATTAGCTCCCAGCTAATGAATTTGAGCTCGCTGCCTCCTACGATGTGCTGTGTGCCGGCACGGTAGCCGGATCGTAGGAAGGATGCATAATGGCAAAAGAGGGAAAGAAGCCGATCGGCAAGATCGTTTTGGGCGTCATCGTGGTGCTCGTTGTTGCCGGCGTCGTGGGTTCTATGGGCGGTAACTCGTCTGATTCGTCTACGGGTGATGCAGCAAAGCCTGCCGAACAGACCCAGCAAGTCGAGGAGAAAAAAGAGGCACAAGAACCCTATACGGTTTCGGATGAGGCCGGGGATACGTCTAATCAGTTCGCGTATAAGATCACGGGCACGTTGACCAATAATACGGATAAAGAGCAAAGCTACATTCAGATTGAGTATGTTCTGTATGACGCAGACGGCAATCAGGTGGGAACGGCTCTTGCGAACACCAACCATCTCAAAGCGGGCGGCACCTGGAAGTTCGAAGCGATGAGCACGGTATCTCCCGACCAGGTTGCCAGCTGGGAACGTTCTGACGTGAGCGGTTTTTAACTAGAATTAAAAACATGGTTACTATGCGAGCTGGGGGGTGAGGCCATATGCCCGATAAGAAGCTAACCGAAGAGTTGCTCAACGAGCTGCTCGATGCCCCGAGTATCGAGGGCTATATCAAAGAGCACGACTTTACCGCCCCGTCGCTTTCGGAGTATCTGAAACAGCTTTTGGAAGAAAAGGGGCTGGAGCGCTCGCGCGTGGTGCGTATGGCCGACCTCAACGAGACGTTTGGCTATCAGATCTTTACCGGTGCGCGGCATCCGAGCCGCAATAAGGTGCTGCAGATTGCCTTTGCCATGGCGCTGACGCTCAAGGAGACCAACCGCGCCTTGTCGGCGGCGGGCGCCAATGTCCTCAACTGCAAGGACCGCCGTGACGCCATCATTATTTTCTGTATCGATCGTGGCTGCAGCCTGCAAAAGGTGAACGAGGAGCTGTATCGCTTTGGTGAAGAGACGGTGAGCTAACAGTTAGCTGCCGGCGGAAGCGCCGTTCACGATATTTAGAACGTGCAGGGCACGGGCGTCATGGGGCGTCCGTGCCCTGCGTTATTATGGACGCTATGGATACTCAGAGCCCAACATATTCCGATGATGAGCTGACCGCTGCGCTCGCCGGACACCTGGCGTCACTTGAGCGTGATGACAGTTATCGCGTAGACCGTGTGCTCAAGCACTCCGACGTCGAGACGACCGAGCTCGTGTACTTTGAGGGCTCCGGCGGAGGATCTCTTGGCCCCTTTGTTCGCAAGCGCATCGACGCGTCGGCCCAGATTGGCGGGGCGTATGAACGCCTGTTTGCGGCCCAGCATGCTGGGCGACGTTACGAGCACTTGCCTCGGATTGTCGATTGCCGCCGCGTGGGCGACGAGCTTTGCGTGGTCATGGAATACATCGAAGGCGAAACGCTCGGGGCCCTGGTGGGGCGTTTGGGTGCGACGCCCGATTATGCCTGTGAGCTGTTTGGCGCCCTTTGTGATGCAGTTGCGGAGCTCCATGCCGGCTTTGCGTCGGCGGGGGAGATGGCCGCGCCGGTGATCCATCGCGACCTAAAGCCCTCGAATATCGTCGTGTCGGGCGCAAACTATACGCCCGATACAGGCCTGACGTTTTCATCGCTGGTGATTATCGACTTGGGAATCGCTCGCGTGTGGCGCGAGGGAGCCGATGCCGATACCGTCAAGTTTGGCACGCGTCCCTATGCGCCGCCCGAGCAGTATGGTTTTGGCCAGACGAGCGTGCGCAGCGATGTCTATGCGCTCGGTGCCCTGCTGTTCTTTTGTCTGACGGGGGCCGATCCCAAGCCAGGTCGGAACATGCGCGAGCAATGCGAGGCACGTGACGTCCCCGCCTCGCTTGCCGATGTTATTTGCATGGCGATGGCGCTCGATCCGGACAAGCGCTTTGCAAGCGCGAAGGCGCTAGGGCACGCTGCACGCGCATCGTATGCGTCGTCCGCGCCGAATGCTGCTTCCTTCCAAGAGCCTCCGGAGCGGCGAGCCGTGTGCCCTGCGCCCGTGCTCCCCACGGATCAGTCTCAGGGTGGATTGCCGTTGGTGCCTGAGCGCCCGAATTTACTCTCCCGCATTCCCGACACCATTGGGCGCATTTGGAACGCATTCGTCTATCTTTCGCTACTTGTTTTCTTTGCCGGAAGCCATGTTGCCGTTTTTCATCCTACGGGCGCCAACCAAAACTACCCGATGTGGTTTCTCGCGATTGAGTATTTTATCTTCGTCGACGGTCTCGTAGTGCTCATTCATTTTGTGATGCTCGACAAACGCCGCCTTCGCCGGCGGTTTGAGCTACTCGATAGATACCGCGGTAAAAAGCTTGCAAAGCTCTGGCTCAAGGCTATGGGTGTGCTCTTGTTGGCAATGATTATCATTGTTGCCATTGCAAACGCGACTGGCGTCGTCGATACCTCCGTCGCGTAAAAGAAAAAGGGCCCCAATTGGGGCCCTTTGACGTTGATCTTAGATGCGGTTCATCTGGGTTGCAACCTTGTTGTACCAGTCCTGCCACGTGGGCGGGCAGTACTTTTTGGCGGCTGCCGGGGTAAGCGTGGAGCCATAGTTGGCGCCCAGGTAGGCAACGTGGGCAGAGACGCCCTCGCTCCAGCTACCAAAGCTCCGCCAGCCGCCGCCGCGGGCGCTCCAGCCCCAGGCGTTATAGGAGCCGGCACAATAGAGGCCCTTGCTGCTCTCGATGCAGGCGATGGCGGGAGACCAGCGAGGGTCAACACCGGTGTTCCAGGCTGCCACGGCAAAGTTGTAACCTTGGCCTGCCATGGGGGAGCCGGCGAGGTAGTTGTCGATGCGACTCGTCCACTCGTTGACAAACGAGTCGTAATCGGAGTTGCCGGTATTGGAGCTGTTCACCGTGGTGTCGATGGTGGTGTTGGCGTTATTGGCCTGGCTGTTGGAGTTGTTGCCGCTCACACCCTCGCCCGAGAGCTTCTCGGCGGCAGCGGCCTTGTCGGCCTCGAGCTTGGCCAGCTCGGCGGCATTCTCCTGCTCGGCCTTTGCCTGGGCTTCGCTGCGAAGCTGCTGGGCCTGTGCCAGTGCGTCCTCGGCGGTTTTCTGCTCGGTCTCGAGTTGGGACTTGGCCTGCTCGAGCTCGGTCTTGTTCTGCTCGAGTTCGGTCTGCATCTTGTTGAGCTCTTCGATCTCGTCGACGCTCGAGCTCGTGATCTGGTTGGTGTACTTGCAGGTGGTGATGAACTCGCCCAGGCTCTGCGCGTTGACCAGGAAGCTCACGATGGGGTTGGTGCCCTTCTGGTACTTATACAGATCGCGCATGGCGGAGCTCGCCTTGGCCTGTTGATCGGGAAGTTCGGCTTCGATCTTCTCGATGCTTGCCTCGTTAGTGTCGATTTGCTTCTGCAGATCCTCGAGCTTGGTGCGGGCTTCGTTGTAGGCACTCGTGGCGGTTTCGATTTTCTGCTGGGCAGCGGAAAGCTGATCCTGCGTTGCCTGCGAGGCGGCATAGGCTGCGACGGGGGAGAGCATCGGCGCGGCCGTCAGTGCAACGGCGAGCGCGGCACTCGTGATGATACGAGCCGGCTTCGACGCGATGAGCGCTGCGGTGCGATGGTTCGAATGCTGCATCCAGTCCCTCTGCAATCAATCGTAGGTTATAGTTCGAAAGGTATTCTACTACTGCTTTCGACCTCAACTTGAACCTTAAAGGTTCTAAAGGGTCAAGTTGAACTTGAGGTTTTGGCCTTGACCTGCAGTTATAGTGAATTGTTAAGAAACCATAGAGTTCAACTTTAACGTTACGGAACCCTGCGGGCTCGATCATAAGCGCCTGCTTGCCATAGATATGGTGGAACTTTGGGAAGCGGCGGTTTGGCACGCTAGAATAAACCTGTTGCATAAAGACCGCCCATCGTACGGGCAGTTGATGATAGGAAGTTTCCATGGCATTGCAGTTTACAGAGCGCGAGTTTATACCCGTGCTGCTCGGCGGCGATATCAACGCCTATTCGGTGGCGCGCGCCTTCTACGAGGAGTATCAGGTCAAGAGCCTGGTCTTTGGCAAGTATCAGACGGGTCCTGCATACCGCAGCCAGATTATCGACTATACGCCCAATGTGGATATCGACACCATGCCGGTCATGATCGAGACCGTCAACGGCATTGCACAGGCCAATCCCGATAAGAAGATTATCCTCATGGGCTGCGGCGATAACTACGTCGCGCTTGCCGCACAGGCTCAGGATGCCGGCCAGCTTGCCTCCAACGTCATCGCGCCCTATGCGCCCTACAGCATGCTCGAGCAGTGCCAGAAGAAGGAGATCTTCTACGAGCTGTGCGAGAAGCACGGTGTGCCCTATCCGCACACGTTTACCTTTACCATGGCGATGCTCAACGCCCAGGGCGAGGCTTCCGCCGAGGTGCTCGACCAGATCGACTTCCCTTTCCCGATGATTCTGAAGCCCTCTGACGGCATCATGTGGTGGGAGCACGAGTTCGAGGGCCAGAAGAAGGCCTACGAGATTGCCGATCGCGCCGAGCTGGAGCAGGTCATTCGCGATGTGTACGCCAGTGGCTACACCGATGACCTCATCTTGCAGGACCGCGTGCCCGGCAACGACGAGTACATGCGCGTGCTTACCAGTTATTCCGACCGCAACGGCAAGGTTCGCATGATGTGCCTGGGCCACGTGCTGCTCGAGGAGCATCAGCCCCATGGTGTCGGCAACCATGCATGCATCATTACCGAGCCTAACGACGAGCTCATGGGCGGCGTGCGCAAGTTGCTCGAGGACCTTAAGTTCACGGGCTTCTCCAACTTCGACGTCAAGTACGACCAGCGCGATGGTTCGTTTAAGTTCTTCGACTTCAACACGCGTCAGGGCCGCAGTAACTACTACGTCACCAACAGCGGCTTTAACGTTGCCAAGTACGTGGTGGATGAGTACGTCTATAACCGTCCGTTTGAGCCGGAATTTGTGACGGCGCAGGACGAGGCGCTGTGGATGGTCGTCCCCATGGGCGTCGTTGACAAGTATGTCAAGGACCCCGAGCTGCGTGCGAAGGCGCATCGTCTGGCCAAGGAGGGCAAGGCTGCCGATCCTTCGTTTATGAAGGGCGATTTTGTCTTTAACCGCTGGTTGCGCATGTGGCACACCAAGCTGCGTCACTTTAAGCTGTTCAAGACGTATTACAAGTAGATGAGCGCGGCGCCCGCCCGGTTTGCATCGGACGGGCGCGGGCATGATACGAGCAATTGCATGGGCGTCACCAAGGAGGCGGCGATGGAAAAGCTGGGAGTTATCGGCGGCATGGGCGCTGAGGCCACGTCGTATTACTACGACCAGGTCGTGCGTCATACGGCTGCTGCCTGTGATCAGGAGCATATCGACATGGTGGTACTTTCCAAGTCGACCATGCCCGACCGTACGCTGGCCATCAAGACCGGCGAGCATGCCGAGCTGCTGGCGACCATGAAGGAATGTGCACGGGCACTCGAGGGGCTGGGCTGTGCGCACATTGCCATTCCCTGCAACACGTCGCACTACTTCTACGACCAGATCCAGTCGTTTACGAAGGTGCCGATTATCCATATGCCGCGTGAGTCGGTGCGCTATGCTCTGGCCGGTGCGGTGATGGGGGAGTGCGAGTTCGACCCCAACCTGAGTATGCCGGCCGAGCCGGTGCACAAGATTGGCATCATGGGCACCGACGGAACCGTGGGCGCGGGCGTCTACGGCCGCGAATGTAAGGCTGCGGGTGTTGAGGTTGTCTATCCCAGCGAGAAACGTCAGAACGATGTGATGTCGCTTATCTACGATGATGTGAAGGCCGGACGTGAGCCCGATATGGATAAGTTCGACCGCGTGATGTGGGAGTTCGCCCGTAGCGGCTGCGACCGCGTCATTCTGGCCTGCACCGAGCTCTCGGTGCTGCAAAAGTACCGAGAGATGCCCGAGATTACCCTTGACGCCATGGACGTCCTGGTGCGCGAATCCATCATCCGCAGTGGTGCTCCCTATCGCCTGTAGCCCTCGACCTGCCAAAAAGGGACAGGTTTATTTTGGTAGGTTTTATCTGAGGAAACAGCAAGGCCTCGACTCGTTTGGTGCGAGCCGAGGCCTTTTGCATTTGTCGGTTGCCGGTGGCGATGGGCTAGAACAGGAAGCCAAAAACGATGAGGGCAATGCTGACAATAAGTATGGCAATGTCCAGGCCCTTGATGGGGTAGCGCTTGTACGAGCTCGCGCGCGTGCGCAGGTAGAAGCCGCGCTGCTCGGCTGCCAGGGCCGTGGCATCGGTTTTACCCACGCTCGAGATCAGTAGCGGCACGCACAACGGCAGCATGAGCTTGAGCTTCTTGATGGGGTTCTTGGTGTCATACTCGATGCCGCGTGCGGTCTGCGCCTCCATGATGGCGTTCATCTCCTGGCCAAACACTGGCACAAAGCGCAGCGCCGTGGTAAAGGTGAAGGCATAGCGATATGGCACGTGCAGCACCTCGACGCAGGCGTTGGCAAGGTCGTTGAGCTTGGTCACCATGAGCATGAGGATGAGTGGTAACGCCACACCCAGTAGGCGCAGACAGGCCTTCGATCCTGTGATGAGGCCCGTGTCGGTGATAAAGCCCCACACCACGTTGCCATCGCGCATAAAGGCCAGCTGGAGCACCAGCATGATAAGCGCGAGCGGAATCAGCAACTTGAGCAGCGAGAGCAGACGATCGACGACGCCGGCATAGGCACCCAGTGCAAGGGTGAGTGCCAAAAAGCCCAGCAGCGCTACGTAGGTGTCGGACAAGAAGATGCCGACGATGATGGCGGCGGCGAGGCCCAGTTTGACGACGGGGTTCAGGCGATGCAGCAGCGTATCGCCCGGCATGTAGTCGATGACGTTAACCACGGTGGACCATCTCCTTGGTAATTCGAACGACATCGGTGACCTCGCTCACCTGCGCAAAAGCGGGCGAGACGGAAGATGCCAGACGGCGCGAGAGTTCAATAACCTGGGGAGGCTCCACGTAGGCACGCCGCATGAGATCGATGTTCGAGAATAACTCGTGCGTGCGGCCGCGGTCGAGGATGCGACCGTCGGCCATTACCACAATGCGCTCGGCAAAATCCGAGACGACTTCCATATCGTGGCAGACCATGATAACGGCGCAACCGCGCTCGGCCATGGTGCGCACCGTTTCCATGACGGTCATGCACTCGCGGTAATCAAGGCCGCTCGTGGGCTCGTCGAGCACAACGATCTTGGGCTCTACGACCACGACAGAGGCGAGTGCCACCATCTGGCGCTGACCGCGCGAGAGCGAGAAGGGCGCCTCGTCGGCCGGCAAGCCAAAGCGGTCGATGACGAGCTGGGCGCGACGCAGAGCCTCGGCACGGTCCATGCCGCCAAGCTCCAAGCCAAAGGCGACCTCGTCGAGCACGGTGTCCTTGCAGATCTGACGGTCAGGGTTTTGGAAGAGGGTCGCGACCTCGCGGGCAATGCGGCTCGTGGGGACGGTTGCAGTATCCAGTCCCGTGACGCGTACGCTGCCCGAGGCGGGCTTGAGCAGGCCCGTGAGCAGCTTGGTGAGCGTGGTCTTGCCGGCACCGTTCTGGCCGACGATGCCCACGAGCTCGCCGGGGTAGACGCGCATCTCGAGGTCGTTGACGGACGCGCCGCCGTTGGGGTACGAGAAGTTGACGCCCGAGAGCTCCACCACGGGCTCGGCGCCCTCGGCGTGCGGTCGGGCGGCGGGCACGTGGCGCGAGCCCGCGCGGGCCGCGGCTGCCACGTCCTTCTCGCCGGGGGTGGGAACGTGGCCGGCGACGAGGTCCGCCACCAGCTCCTTTGCCTCGGCGACGTTCAGGCAGGGGGCGGACCCGGCCGCAATGACGCCGCGCTGGGCCAGGCTGTTTGCCATGCGGGCCACGCGGGGGCTGTCCACGCCCATGGAGCGCAGCTCGGAGGCGTGGCTGAAGACCTCGTGCGGCTCCCCGTCAAAGGCGAGGGCGCCCTCGTTCATGACCAGCACGCGGCCGCAGTACTTGCTGAGAAGGGCCACCTTCTGCTCGATGACCACGATGGTGACGCCGGTGAGCTCGTTGGCCTTGCGCAGGGTCTCGAAGACCAGCGTGGAGCTGGCGGGGTCCAGGGCCGCGGTGGGCTCGTCGAGCACCAGGACGCGCGGGGCCAGCGCCAGGATGGCCGCGATGGCCACCTTCTGCTTCTGACCGCCGGAGAGCGTGGCGATCTCGCGCTCGCGCAGGTCGGAGATGCCGACGGTGGCCAGCGTCTGGCTGATGCGCTCCTCGATTTGGTCGTGCGGGACGCCAAAGTTCTCTAGCCCGAAGAGCATCTCGTCCTCGACG